>JAHJBD010000007.1 GCA_018813725.1 Nanobdellota archaeon
AAAGAGGTTGCAGAAAGGGCTCATTCTGTCATATTTATGTCAGGAACATTGACACCTACTTTCATGTATAAAGATATACTTGGATTTGAAAAAGCAATTGAGAAAGAATTTGACAGCCCTTTTCCAGAGAGTAACAAGCTTTCCTTGATAATACCACAGACAACCACAAAGTACACAAGAAGGAATGATGCAGAATACAAAAAGATGGCAACTATCATTGCAGGTATAACTGATGAAGTACCTGGAAACAGCGCAGTGTTCTTTCCATCATATTATCTAAGGGACCAGGTTTACAGGTTTTTCCATGATATTGGGGGAAAGACAGTGCTTTTGGAGAACCAAGGGATGACAAAGTCAGAGAAAGGTGAATTTCTTGAGAAGTTCAAGAGTTACAAAAAGAATGGAGCAGTATTGCTTGCTGTTGCTGCAGGCAGTTTTGGAGAAGGAATAGACCTTCCAGGGGATTATCTCAAATGCGTTGTTATTGTAGGTCTGCCGCTTGAAAAGCCTAACCTTGAGATGCAGGAACTTATCAAGTATTATGATGGCAAGTTCTCAAAGGGATGGGATTATGGGTATATATTTCCTGCGATACAAAAGGTATTGCAGAATGCTGGAAGATGCATAAGAAGCGAGACTGATCGAGGAGTGATTGTATTCTTGGATGAACGGTGGGCATGGCCTTCTTACAGAAGATGCATACCTAAAGAGTATAATGTTAAGGTCAGCACTGATTTTCTGGACGAGATCAAGAAGTTTTATGGTTAGTTTTTTATCCTGACCCATATTCCTAAAATGCATGAAAATTGACCTGCAACAGGGCTTGGTCCCTATTATCAGCCAGGAGATATCATATATACCTATGGCAACACTAGCTGATTACCTTTCTTCTGTATCAACATTCAGACAATCTGGAAAATTTGGCCAGCAGGTGGCCGAATTCCTAGAAACTGCATCTGCAAGACTTGAGAGGTTTCATGACCAAAGATATATACAGCTCTCTGACAAGGAATTAAGAACAAGGCTAAGGCAAAAAGACCCTAAAAGATATGATGAGATGGTGAGGATAGGTGAAAGCCTTAGGTCTAGGCGGGAATCACGAATGAGAAGTTGGCAGATGTCCGGCAGCCGCGGAACCCCAAAATTCCTAGATCAAGCTGAGACTGCACAACTGCAAGAGTCAGACCAATTCTTAAACCCGTTCGTCACCATGCCCTATGAAGAGCACAGAGAATACCTTAGAAGATGCTATATCAGTTTTTTATCGTGCTATGATTTCTTGGTACCCCAGCTTGGAATCCAAGATTCAGTTGAAAATGTCTATCAAGTTTTTCTAAAGACATTACGGAAGAGGTATGATATGCCTGATGCACCCCAGACATATTTTAGGCAAGCTGACGGCACTGTGCAGGATGCCTCATGGATCGAAGAATATCTAGTGGAAGGCGCAACATTAGAACACGTAGGCGACCTCTGCAGATGCTTAGATGTTGACCTTGAACATAACGATAGTATTGCAAGGATTGTAAGGCAGAACGCAAGGACTTCCTATCAAGCATTTATCTATGGAGAATATGATATGCAAAAACAATTTGATTTTGTTACTCAGGTGATTGTGCATCCAAACCTATTGGATATAGATGTAACTGATATACAAGTTGGGGTTGATAAAAGCAATAAGCCACTATTGATTGGCGATTATAGATCAGAATATCAAAAAAAGATAAAAAATATCGGCGATTTTGAGCTTCCTGTGCCCAAAAAATTAGAATCTAATTCTTAATGGCACTTGGTTAACTGGCATTAATAGATGAGTGTTTAATATACATATACCTATACTAGTCTCCAAAATAGAAACATTTATATATTAGTGGGCCTATTAGGTGATTATGGTAATATTGTTTGACAGATTTAATCTTCCGGATGACATTTACGAGATTATCTTTGCCACAGAGCAGCAGACAATCGTTGCCAAATTGCTAGTAGATATGATGAAAGAAAAGGGAGGCGAGATCACCAAGACAGAGATGAGCTTTTTTGCTACAAAGCTTCATGAAGGTGATTTTATCACAACCAAGCTTGAAAATCCAAAATATAAAGGCAAGAAAGTCAAGATCAGCTATAACAAAAGACAGTTTTACGATAGGATACTTACTCCGATGAAAAGTATGGGCGTCATCGATTATGACCTATACAAGAAAACTTACCGAACTTCAGACAAGTTCAACAAAGAGATGATAAGAGTTGGACTTATGTGGCTGCAAGAACTTAGAAAAGCGCCACCTTAAAACTCATGGGCCCTCGCATCGTATTCTTACCAACCACCCCCACTTCAAAAAGACGAGGGCCCATCACTTTCCTCTATAACGGAAAAAGAGGTGAGGAACGGAGCCACTGGCTTCGAAATCACTGGCAAACCAGCGAATTTGGGTTTGCCATTCCTTTTTTAAAATGAATGAGACTGATGCAATAAAACTGTTAAAGAAGTATTCTAAAACCACGCAGGATTTTGAAAAAGTGCTTAAGCATTCTAAGGCAGTGCAGTCGCTTGCACTAGAAATCTGTGAGGATATCCCTGATGTAGATGAAGATTACATAAGGATAGGCTCCCTGTTGCATGATATCGGAAGATTTGAGTGCTATCCTGATAATCCAGACAAGCATGGAATTGTTGGTGCAAAGATACTAAGACGAGAAGGCTTGGACGAGTTTGCAACAATTGCTGAAAGGCACTTGGGCGCAGGGATATCTAAAGAAGAGATTATAGAACAAGGACTTGACCTTCCATTGAAAGATTACATCCCGATAACTAAAGAAGAAAAGATTATAACTCATGCTGACAATCTGATCAAAGGAGATAAAAGGATAACGCTTAAACAGGCTGTTGACAGGTTTGAAAAGGAGCTCGGGAAGAAAACTGGCAGAAAGATCAGGAAGCTTGGTGATGAAGTAGAAGCTATGAAAAAGGCTTAGCTTTCTTCAATATGTCTTTCTCGTCCTGAAAAGTTATCTGCTGCATGGCTTCTTCATACGGCAGCCATTTATATCCTACGTGCTCATGGCTTAATGTTATCTTTTGTTGGTCAGTCTTTGCAAGATAGAATATCACTTTCTTTGAAATAGTCTCATTATTTACAGTATAATAATAATTGATCTCTTCCCTGAAGCCAGGGATAAATCCAATCTGAGTAATGCCAGTCTCCTCTTGTATCTCTCTTTTCACTGTATCCTTCTCTTGTTCACCTGTTTCGATATTGCCTTTGGGAAAACCCCAGTGCTTGCCGTAGTCAAGCAATAAGAATAAGCCTTTATTGAACAATACTGCGCCGGCTGAGATCTCTTTCATTTTAATGTCTTGAACTTCCTGTACTTTACTCGTTTTTCATGCACTACTATGTCAGACTCGTCTTCAACATCAAAACTTTCTTCAATCTCTTTTTTCAGCCTTTTTTTAATCTTCTCAATCTCATCCATCTTAATGCGGCCTTGCTTTAATTATCGGATCGATATGAACAAAGCAATAGTCTACCTCAGGCATAGCTTCGATCATCTTCTGGCATTTCTTGCCGATGGTATGCGCGCGGTAAATTGTTAGATTTCTGTCTACAGAGATGTGGATCTCTATCTGGAGCAGTGTTCCTACATAATGGGCTCTTATCTCATTTATGCGCTTGACCTCCTTAACAGTCATCGCCTTCTTTGTGATCTTATCTGTTATCTCCTTAGGTGCAGTTGCACCCATAAGATATTTCATGTTATCTTTAGCTATCCTGAATCCGGCACCTATGATCCAGATGCCTATGACCAATCCAGCAACTGAGTCAAGATAAGGATATCCAAGATATGCGCCGACAACACCTAACAAAGCTGAACCTGAAACAAGAATATCGTTCCTGTGGTCAATTGCCTGAGCGTATAATGCAGTACTCTTTGCTTTGCGCCAGACTGACATTGTATAGATGTAAAGCAATAGTTTGATAACAATAGTTATGATCAGGATAAGCATAGGCAAGATACCCTTGATGAATTCTCCGCCAGCAATCAACCGGAATGCAGAAGCTCTGATTATCTCAAAACCTACAATGCCTGCAAATATTGCCACAACAAGACTTGCTATGGGCTCTGCCCTATGGTGGCCAAAAGGATGAGTCTCGTCGGCAGATTTTCTTGCTACCCTGATACTGATGTATACAACTGTTGATGCAAGAATATCTGTAAAAGAATTAAAAGCGTCAGAAATCAAGGCTATACTATTGAATAGGACACCAACAATTATCTTGATGACAAATAATAATGCGTTTCCAACAATTCCTACAGCTGATGCAAAGGTAGACTTGCTCATGTGAAGATACCTATTATGAATTTTCCAATATCATTGAAAAATATCCTTATACGCTGTGTGAATGTTGGTTTATTTAAGGTTATCTCAAATTCCTGCTGTTTTTGAAATGCTTTTCCATTCTTATCCTCGTAAGAGACAATAATAAAGAACCTGTTTGCGCCTACTGAAAGCTCTTCAGCAGACATTGTCAGATCAAACTTCTTGTTTACATTAAGTTCAGATATGACCCATTCTTTGACAAAACCATAATCCAGCTTAACACTGACATCTTCTGGGATAGAACTGGATATCTTGTTGATAGTATATGAGATCTGATAGGTATCATCATATGATACTGATCCAGGATAGGTTATATCTGTAATCTCAATATCTGGCTCGTCAAGCACGCTATATTCAAGGTAAGCTGCATTTGAGATATCTTGGTTTTCTGCTGTTATTGAAGCAATCTGCTGACCTAGCTTGGTTTTTGGCAAAGCAAACCTAACCTGCTTAGTTTCTGATATGCCTAACTCAATATTACGGCAGTCAGTTTCAAGACATATTTTAAGCGCCTTTAGGAGCACGTTTCCATTGTTTCTGATGTTGCAGTTGGCATATGCTTCTTCGTATTGGTAGAATTCCTTTTTTTCGGGTGTGCAGACAAGAACTAAGCTCGTCCTGAATTCTTTGGTTTCTGTGGTCTTTTGCTTGACCACTGCATTTACCTCCTCAAGGGTAAGGTATGTCCCATGCGAGCTTGCATTGAACTCTGAGCTTGCAGAGATATTTGTTGAAGAGACTATCTTTACAGGAAAGAAGTAGATATAGTCAGGATCAAACCTGCCTGTGAGCTGCACCACAAAGAATACTATCTTTTCTTCTCCTGGCCTGAGCATCACTGGGAGGCTCTCATCTGCAGTAACCTCTTCTGGCTTGATAATCCTAAGGTCAGTGGCAACATAGTAATCATTCAGGTTCTTGACAGTAGCCTCAATGATGTTGTATGAGCCAAAAGCGACCTCTTTCACAAAAGGTTTTGCCTGGATAGATATCTCATCTGGGAAACTGCCAGAATATCTTTTTAGCTCAGTATTGATGGTCAGCTGTGATGTCTTAATGTCGGTGTTATAGCCAAACCACTTGTATTTTGTCGATGGTTCATTGGGGTCAAGGCTCTCTTTCAGCTTAACATGAGTAGGATCAATAAAACCATATTCGCCATATGTAACATCAAATGGCATCCAGCCGTAACCTGGGAAGTATACTTCAGCCCAACCATGCGCACCCCATGATTCTGGGAATTCAGGTGAATTTGTGTATGCTACACCTGAAACAAACTTTGCTGGAATGCCCAATGAACGGCAGAGCGCTATGAACAGGTTTGTAATCTCATCGCAGACACCCTGCCTTGTCTTTATCACCCATGATGATTTTTGTGAGACGTCTGCAGTAAGTGAAGATAAGCTGTATCTGATGTTAGATTTTACCCATGCGGCAAGGTTGAATGTGACACCAAAAAGGTCAGTCTCACCTGCGGCCAGCTCATTTGCCAGCTCAAATATCTCTGGGTTGTCTGAGTCTATTGTCTCCGAAGGCATTATGTATCCTGTGTCAGAAATGCCTGTCAAAGGGAACTCGATCTTGGTTTTCACTTTTGTCCTGCTGTTCACCCTTTGGATATTGGAATTAAGTGAGAATTCAATCTTATCTGTTGTTGGATTTTCAAAAGTGAAAAGCATTGAATCCTCTGAGATAACTGCTTTTGGATCTGTTGTCAGGGAGATAATCTTCTGGTCTGGTGTTGAATATGGGAAAAATGTCAGATTGACATTTATATATTCAAGGGTCGCATCATCATCCCTTTCTATGTCAGCAGAAGAGGATATATCCATGCTTATGTCCATCACACCTGAGTTATAGAACCAAGTGGCAGATGCAGTAGGTATCAGGAGCAATAATAGCAGCAGATATTTCATCAGTCCTTTCCATTGATAAGATTATATAAATATTTTGCAAAATGATATAAAGGAGTGCTGTATCAACAATAAAATGGCAATACAATACAAGCAGAAATGCTATGCATGCAAAAAAAACTATGTTACTGTGACCAGAAGGCAGCCTTTTGCCATGTGCTGGGATTGCCAGGAAAAAGAGCTATCTGGCGAAGTAAAGGATCCAGAGATGAAAAAGATGTTTGATATCCCTCTTGAATATTATAAGAAGTCTTCTTTTCTTCGTGACATTAAGTCTAGATATCTTAGGTTTGGCGCATTAACTGAGAACCAGATCAAAGCGTTCAAGAAGGTCAGCGAGGAGATGAAAGGCAATCCACAACCATAGCCTTTAAAAGAATACGCAGTCAAGTCAGGCATAGTAGTGCATTTATCTTTTTACCTAATAACACCATCAATAGTTATTTGGAGTTCTGCAACCTTTTGCTTTGATATTGCTTATATGGAAGAAAAAACGCCGCGGCTGAGACATTCAGAAAAACTGCGTTTTTCTGGGTGTAAAACGCAGTTTTACATTTGAACTCAGATGCCCTTTCGGGCACGAGATATCTGCGGAGCAATCATAAGCACTGAAACGCACTTAGCAATCTCGCGCAATACCAGATTATGCGACCGCGGCATAAGACTTAAAAGAGTTAATAATCGTTTATAAACTTTATTGATTTATTCCATATATCAAAAACCTTATAAATAGCTGGTTGTTTTCTTGGAGTATAATAGCGAGGTAGGGCAGCTAGGAGTGCCCGGAGTTCCAAAGACCTTTGGACCGGTTGGCTCATAAGTACTCCTCTGAGATACCCTCAGGTCGGTGGTTCAAATCCACCCCTCGCTATTTTTATAATTCTATCAACAACTATTTATATCTGCAAATA
>JAHJBD010000008.1 GCA_018813725.1 Nanobdellota archaeon
TATCCTTGAATCCATCCCTGGATATCTTACTAAAAGCCAGCAGCGTGAGATGGAACAGCTTAATTTCTGGGCAGGTAATAGTGATAGGTATAGTGTTGCAGTATTAGGCGGCATTAAGAAAGAGAAGATCACTGATGGACTTGTAGGTCTTGCAAAAAATTATGATGTCATAATCCCTGGTGGTATTGTTCTTAATACTATCCTTAAAGTGATGGGGATGGAAGTTGGAGATTCAATATTACAAGATAGCGGTAAGTCTTTTGAAGGCCAAGTTGCAGAGGTATTAAATGAATATGGCAGCAAGATCTGTGTGCCAAATACAGTTATCGTCTACAATCCAGGAACAGGAAAGTCTGATTCATTAAGTGTTGATCAAGGGGTTCCAGAAGGGTATAGGATTGTTGACTATGAACTTCCAATCGAGGGTTTATGTGCACTAAGAAAAGTAAGAAAAGATCGTGGGAGATTGCTTGTTGCTGGGACACCTGGATTATATAAGGAAGGTTTTACATCTGCTACTGATGTTGTATTAAACACTATGCATGCTATGCAAACAGGCGCAATCGTTCTTGGCGGAGATACTGCAAAAGAACTTGATTATCACAGATTCTCTACTGGCGGCGGCTCTGCATTATACTTTGTTTCCCATGGCACAACACCTGTTTTTGAAGCCTTGAAAATGAACAAGCAAAGGTTTAATGTTTAGCTTGGAAACCATGCATAGCTGCACCATAGGTCCCTAATGTATTTGATGTTGCAAGATATATAGGCATACTTGCGATCTTATCCTGGTGAGTATAGCTGTCATTCACAACTCTCTTAAATTCTGTTGATCCTAAAAGATGATCTTGCAGTCTTCTTGCATTGCCTCCTGAAATGAACACACCTCCATCATATGCTGCAAATGCGTTTGCTGCTTGTCTTACTGCGACAGCAAGGCCATTTGTGAATATATCAACTGCGTATCCGATCACTGGCTTGAAAGTATGTTCATCATACGCCTTGATGACTTCTCTTCCTGCAAGTTGTGGTTCAGTGGAATATACCCTGTCCATAAATATTTTCCATGCGCTTTTCTTCCGCATGTCTGATATCTGTTCACCTTGGCCTTTTTGTGGCATTTTTCCTTTATCCATAAAAGCGATGATATTTGCAAGCCCGACGCCAGAGGTTACTGATTCCATCGTTGGAATCCTTCCATCAGTCACATGTTCCATAAGAAAATCATCAAGATATTTTTCAAATTCAGTAACTGGTCGCCAGATAAGGTGCCCAGCTTCAGACGGAACAGGGATGTATCTTTTTCCATCATAATATATCCCTGCTACTCCAAGGCCTGTGCCTGGACCTACAATCGCTGCTGTTGTATTATGCAAAACAAGTTGATCTGGCTTTGTGTGCCTTAGTTTTTGGCCGTGGTCAAGTTCTGTAACATCATTACCATAAAGGTGTGGGATTGCAGATGCATTTGCAAAGAAATCGTTGATAAGGATAGTTGCTATACCTTTCTTGGCAAGGTCAGGGGCAGAAACATGCATATCAACATTTGTCAGTTGGCATGACCTGCCGTCGCTGGATATTGGTCCTGCGCAAGCAAGCACGGCAATGTCTGGTCTTGGAAGATCGTGTTGTTTAAGTCTTGCATGAAACTCGTCAAAAAGCGCTTCGGTTGAGTTAATCTCTGATGCAAGAACATTCAGCTTTGCTACAATAGCAACTTTTCCTCTTTTTTTGCCGTATAAGGCAAGCCTTGATTTTGTTCCTCCAAGGTCGCCTGCTGTCATATACTTATCATACTTTTGTCCAGAACCTTCATAAAGTTTCAGATCCATTTTTCATCGCCTCGTAATCGGCTAATAAAATGCAGTTTAAAAACATTTATCCAAAAATTATATAAACTCCGGAAGATTTACGGGAGATTAGGCAAGGAAAGACTGGTCATATTCCAGCACTGTCCCGCAGCCGTGAAGTCGGAACGCTTGCCAAAAACTATAGGGTCGGGAAAGAATCCGTTTCTCTCGAAAACATCTATGAAAAAGAAGAAAGCAAAGGATGATGTTGCTGCTGAGATACAAACCAGCATAACCATCACTAAAAAAGCAGAATCTGTCGACGATAAGGCTAAAGTCAAGGCTGCTGAAGAGACTATTGAAGAGGTTGCTGAAGAGGCAACACCAGAAAGATCTGGTAATCAGGTATATCGCGGCATAAGGCCGAATGTCTATGGTGCAGGGCCGCAAGTAAAGGCAGTTGATTACGATGAGATATACTCCCACCTTGGCCAGTTTAGGGCACAGGGGATGTATGACAATGTTAGTGGCGGCGGTAATTCAACTGATCAGGCGCATGAAAGAAGCCTTGTTTCTGAGGAGACCATACATGATGCTGTACAGTGGGAAAAATATTTTCTTCCTGGTGATAGGATGGGAGATTTTGGACTAGTACCTATGGTGAAGATGAATTCAAAAGATTGGGAAAGTTTTAGGCTCTGGAGCAAGGTGGATTATGTGATGTATGGCCTTATGATGCAGACCTCTTGATTGTTCTTACTTTTCGGTGGTGCATTATACAAAACTTTATAAATCAAATAAATATCCCAATAACATGATTGCACAGACAGAACTCCTCGAGAAAATCAAGATTGATTTCAGGCTTAATGTCTATGAAGTCAAGATATGGACTTCTTTATTGTCTAGAGGCATAGCGACTGCTGGAGAACTTGCTGATATCTCAGGTGTTCCAAGGAGCAGATGTTATGATGTTCTTGAGAGCCTTGAGAAGAAAGGATTTATCATAATGAAGGTAGGTAAGCCTATCAAATATATTGCAGTCAATCCTGAAGAGATAATCGGCAGGGTGAAGAAATCTATCACAACTGATGTTGAGATGCAGGTCGGGCTTATGGAAAAGCTTAAAGAGACTAATGTCTTTAAGGAATTAGAACTGCTTCACAAGACTGGGATAAAGCACGTTGATCCTTCTGAGATAACAAATTCATTTGTCGGTAGAGATAATATATATGCTTTCTTAAGGCAGATGATGAAAAATGCAAAGAAATCAATCA
>JAHJBD010000071.1 GCA_018813725.1 Nanobdellota archaeon
ATATTATATAAATTCTAGAAAGGATACCTTAAAATCAGCCTGATCAACCATATTCCAACTGCTGCAGCCAGCGGAACAATCACATTATCATCAATCTTCTTGCCTTTGTGTTCCATATTAAAGCCTTCTAAGAACATACCCAATACTGCGCCAATACCTGCTTCAAAGGGATCTCCTAAGATAATGTAGGCTGCAATAAATGCCATGATCGCTCCTGCAACAGAGCCTTCTAAGAATTTCTTGCTGTTAAAAGGGTGCTTGATCGAGCCAAACCTGCCAACAATGTGGGAGATTGAATCTCCAAAAGCAAGTATCAGAATAGATGCTACAGCGATGTCCAACGGGAAAAGTATCACAACTAATGCAGTTCCGAGAAGATAAAATAAAGCACCTTTTCCTGGAAATTTTTCAAGGTCTTCTTCTCTTTCAAAGTATCTTAAGAATGAATAGACCATAGGTATACGCTCATGCTTGCACCTTATACAGATAAACCAGCCTATCAGGTAAAGAATAACAACTGAAACCTTGTTTAATATTTGAATATATACGAGAAAAGCAAGTATCACTCCTGACAAAAGATGGATGATCTGTCTTCTTACTTCAAGCGGGCTTATCATTTGATTATCCACCTGAAGATTCCAGAACCTGAAAGAGTTACTGCTGTAACAATTATACCAGCGACAATTACGCCTAATATGCAAGCGACCAAGAATTCTCTTTTTTTCAGACCGATAAGATAAGCAGCCAAAGCTCCAGTGTATACGCCTGATCCAGGAAGTGGGATTGCGATAAATATGGCTACTGCCCATTTGCCGTATTTTTCAACAGCGCCTTTGATCCTTTTTTGAGTATGTTCTACATATTTATTGTAGCATCTGTTTATCAGCTTGATCTTGGTTACTATCCTGATGATTAGATCTAGGAAAATGTATAACACCAGACCCAAGATGATATTTACTGTAACAGCGAGAATAGATACAAAGATCCAGTCCATACCTGAGAGTATACCAAAAGGTATGCTTGCTCTAAGTTCAAGAGCTGGTGTTAGTGTCAGGAGAATAAGTGTAATTATTGGGTTCATTCCACGTCCTCCTTTATATCTATGCCAGATATTTTTGTGCCAGGCCAGATCTTAACTCCTGTAGTGATATTTACTTTTTCAAGTGTGCAATCATCACCGATTACTGCACCTAGCTTGCCTGCTTTTCTAGGTATTTTTTTTACTATCGATGTTGCATTTTCATTTGAGTGGATAGTGCCTTGGAAGGTTACATTGTCGCCCAGGATAGAATCTTTTACCACAGAGCCAGGTCTTACGAGGGTGTTATCCATGATAATTGAGTTTTCCACAACTCCATCAATCTTGCAGTTATTGCCTATTGCATTGCCTTTTATCCCAAGCAGATCCTTGAACTTAAACAAGTCCCATGGATAGCCAATAGGGGTCCACTGCGTGGCTTTTACATAGAATATGTCTTCCTTTCTTGCTAGTTCACGGATGGCGTCAGTGATCTCAAATTCGCCTCTTTTTGATTTCCTTAGATTTTCGATAAATGGGAATATCTTCTCGTCAAGCACATACAATGCGCAGTTTGCAAGGTTTGAAAAAAACATCTGAGGTTTTTCAACAATGTTTTTGACTTTTTTTCCGATAAGCTCTAAGACACCAAAATTTTCAGGATTGTCTACCTCTTTTGCAAGGACACAGTAATTATGTTTTATGCAATTTTGGATATCTTGTTTTGAGTAAAGGTCGTCGCCCATCAGAAGTATGAATCTTTCTTGTATAAGGTCTTTTGCCTGGAGCAATGCATGTCCTGTACCTAAAGGCTCTGGCTGGTCCACATAGGTTAGCTTGATACCCTGATAGCTGTCTTTAAAATAGTCAATGATCATATCTTTCTTATAGTTGACAATAAGGATAACCTCATCAACTAACCCTGTCAGCTGGTCAAGATTGTATTCCAGCAAGGTCTTTCCTGCAACTTTAAGCAAAGGTTTTGGTTTAGTGACTGTCAAAGGATAGGTCCTAGTCGACTTTCCTGCTGCGAGTATTACTGCTTTCATCTTATCGAGATAGTGCGTTCTTTGACATAACTGTCTTTGATCTTGTCATTTACAAGATCTTGTGCTGTAAGGTACTTTCTCTCATCTTTGGCATAGGTCACGTTTCCTTTTGTAAAGGTGTTCTTGTGCTTTTTTTTGAAGTCCTTAACAAATGCCGTAGCAGAAATCGGGGGGCCTTGATGTATTATGGTTGCTGGCTTAATCTCTTTTTTTGTGATAATGTAAAGTATTGAATCGCTTCCTGTAAAGACAAGACCTTTGTCCAGCACCTTAAAATCATGCCTGGATAGATGGTAGTCAAGGAAGGATAGTACCTTTAAGAGTTTGCAGCCAACAACATCCTGTTTTCCTTCAAGGTTCTTAACATGAAGGACTATCAGATCATTGTTCTTTGCTTTTTTCTCGAGGTCTTGAGCTGTTGTGTCTTTCTTGATAAAAAAATCTAAAGATGGCTTTTTGAGAAACTCTCTTGCCTTGCTGATAAATTGATCATAGATCTCATGGCTGATCGCTGCTGCTGCATTCCTTCCAGCTTGGACAGGGTCGATGATGACGATAGGAGATAAGAGCTTGCTTTTATTGAGTTCAAGCATCACATTTTTTCCTTTGTGATATTTTTCAATATCAATTATTGGCTTTTTCTCCCATTTGGATGCTGCTTTGATAAGCTTTTGGAACGAGCCGTAATAGATCGTCAGTATCTCGCAGACATATCCTGAAAATCCGCTGATGTATGATTCAGCGCCGTATATGTTACCAGCTTTGCAGAATGCTTTGGTCAGCCTGATCTGGTCTTTTATCTTTGGATATCTGTTGACCCACTTTGCGTGCAATGGTGAGATGTCAGTGATATTCTTTGCCTGGTCTGCCTTTTTTATGTTAAGTATAGGGATGATCTCATAAGTAAAACCATCTATCTTAACCTGGAAATAGTCTCTTGAACCGTGGAGCCTTTGAAGTTTAGGGTATGCTTTTTTCAATTGTTTTTCAAGTAGGTCTGAGAGCTTATCGCTCTTTGTGCTGTACTTTGCATAGTCAAACATCACAAAGATGTCAGCGTCATGAGCGTCTTTAAGCCAGGTGTCTTTTGCTGCAGACCCGCCGATAACTGCTATTACTTCCTTGAAGCTGATCTTTCTTAGAAATTCATCTACACGTTTCTTTGCAGTCAGCCTGTCAGCTGCTGAAGGTTTTACGAGTTCTAGCGCTTGTGCTAATACTTTCTTCATTTTATTAAAAATGCTTTAGTTAGTTTAAAAAGGTTTCGTCATACGGGCAGTATTTACCAACTGCAGAAAAGGCCAGACTTAATTGAGAAGAGATTAAAACACAATGTTCAAAGGGATTGATATGCTTAGAAGGCTTTAGATAGTCGCACTGACAATATACAGTGCCTGGCTCCAACCCAATGGAGAATTTTCATTGTGTTTTGCTGTGCCTGCGTAATAAAGCTCAGGCATCTCGCCTTTTTGGTTCATGGCTTCTAAGGTTTTCCTCATATAATGAGCATACTTTTTAGGATTATTCAGATGCTTGTAGATTATTGCCAGCCACGGAAATCCTTTTGTCCATTCTGCTTCACTGCCGTTGCTGTAGTACCTATCGCCGATATATCTGATAACTCCTTTTTGCCTTACGAGGTTAGTTTCAATGTTTTTTACTATCTGCAAAGCAGTCTTCTTATCTACGATATCATAGGGATAGATCAATGATAATAGTGCAAGGTCAACTGGTTTAGATTCAGATTCGTTTGGAAGAAGCCATGATAATGTAGCTTCACCTTTTTTTATAAGTATAGGGTCAACATCAACAATCTTTGAGATATTTTTTAGTCCAGCTACACAGGCACCGACAGAAGAAGCGTGGATCTCTTCACTTTCCTCCCACATGCCATTGTCTTTATCATGCCAATATTCTATGCTTTCAAGGTAATCCACAAGCTTGATTATGGCTTTCAGGTCAGACTGATCACGGATAATCTTGTAGCCTTTTAACTCTAGGTCTCCTATCTTGAATAAGAGTGCGCCTATGGCATCATTCTGTTTGTTGCCCCATTCGTCGTAATATTCTTCCATTGTGAAAGGATCATAACGGGCATGGATATATTGGAAGTGATATTTTGGCTTTTCTTTGATAGCCCAGTCTACTTTGTATTCATGCTTCTTAAGTATATCGAGAAGAGCCCAATAAGCTTTTTTCAATCTTTTTGTGCTCTTTGTGGCTTCAAAACCAAGGCTCTCGTAGATACAGTCTCTGATCCAAGCAGCATTGTAACCAGTCTTTACAGTAGGTTTGGAAGCTGAGAATAGGCCGTTTGAATACTGCAGGTTCTTCAGTATTTTCACTGAATTAGATAGTATTGCTTCTGATATTGGTCCCACCAAGAAGAATATATATATTCTAGTATATAAATGTTTCGGTTTTGTTACTACCATAGGATAGTTAATATTATGGTAACTGTCTGGAAAATGAATCTAAGAATAACTAACAATACTTTTCTATAAGCTCTGCAAGAATAACCTTTTTTCTTGGGTTTCCAGACCTGATATCTGCCGGTTTTCCAGCAAGCCAACTTGCAGTGTGATGAGCCATGCTAACTAACATGATCCTCCTATCAAGATTTCCCCCTTTATATATATGGATATTGCCTGGTCCGACCACATCCTCAAGCACAGTCGCTATAAATTCAAGCTGTTTTGGCTTGAGTTCACCATCTATGCATACTGAGATATCCTTATCAACGGGCACCCCATAAACCAGACTTGCAAGGACAATACCAGGAGTTTTTACAGGGCCAACAATTTGGTTATGGTCCTGGTTGTATTCTAAAAAAGTGTAATGCCTTGAGACTAATTCATCAGGCAAAGTAGCTGGTGTTTGCTTTCTTTTGGGAAACAGCTGCCCAGTCTCGACTATCTCAGAGTCCAAACAGGAAAAAACAGCTGCATAGATTACAGGAAACTGCCCGTTCCCCCATTCATCCATGGCTACACATCTGTATTGAACATCCTTTGATTGAACGGTTGCCATATGAACAATATTGGAATATTCAGTATATAAATCTTTCGCTTTTGTTACTATACTAGATCGGAAGAGCACACG
>JAHJBD010000072.1 GCA_018813725.1 Nanobdellota archaeon
AAGATATTTTAGCAAAGATAGAATGAGGTGGGAAAATGGCAAAACAGATTATGTTTAATGAGGATGCAAGGAAAGCTCTTCTAAAAGGTGTGGATAAGGTTGCAAATACTGTTAAGATTACACTCGGTCCTATGGGGAGAAACGTTGTTCTTGACAAATCAACCCATCCGACAGTAACAAATGACGGTGTGACAATCGCAAAAGAGATCGAACTGCATGACAAGTTTGAGAATATCGGTGCAAAGCTCATCAAAGAAGTTGCTTCAAAGACCCAGGATAATGCTGGTGACGGAACAACAACAGCAACTCTTCTAGCGCAGGCGATGATCACTGAAGGCCTGAAAAATATCACTTCAGGAGCAAACCCCATAGAAGTAAAGCAGGGGATTATGGAATCAACTGCAAAGATAGTTGCTTACCTTAAGAGCAAGAGTACTGAGGTAAAAGAGAAACAAAAGATTGTGCAGGTAGCGACCATCTCAGCCAATAATGATGAAGAGATAGGAAAACTTATCGCTGATGCCATGGAAAAGGTTGGGAACGACGGCGTAATATCAGTACAGGACGGAAAAAGCGTCGAGACAACCTTAGACCTTGTTGAGGGCATGCAGTTTGATAAGGGCTTTATCTCTCCTTATATGGCAACTGACCATGAAAAGATGATAGCTGAGCTTGATGACCCTTATGTATTGATAACAGACAAGAAGATATCCACAATGAAAGACCTTGTTCCAGTGCTTGAAAAAGTAGCTGGCGAGGGAAGGCCATTGTTGATAATCGCAGAAGATGTTGACGGAGAAGCTCAGGCAGCAATAATCCTGAATATAATCAAGGGCGCACTAAGGGTTTGCGCTGTAAAGGCACCAGGCTTTGGTGATGACCAAAAAGAGATGCTTGAGGATATTGCAATACTTACTGGTGCAACAGTCATCAGCGAAGACAAAGGTATCAAGCTTGAGAACTTTTCAGCGGAGATGCTGGGTGCAGCTTCAAGAGTCACTGTAGACGATGAAAAGACTACTATCGTTGAAGGCAAAGGCGACAAGTCTGCTATTGAAAAAAGAAAAGCTCAGCTTGAAAGCCAGGTAAAGAACGCTGAAGAAGACTACAAAAAAGAAGATATCAAGAAAAGGCTTGCAAAGCTTGGCGGTGGAGTTGCAGTCATAAATGTCGGCGCAGCAACAGAGACAGAGATGAAAGAGAAGAAGATGAGGATCGATGACGCCCTTAACGCAACCAAAGCAGCAGTTGAAGAAGGAGTTGTACCTGGTGGCGGAGTTACACTTTTTAGGGCAAGAAAACAGCTTGACTCATTGAAGTTTGAAGATGACCGCCAGATCGGAGTAAATATCGTGAAAAGAGCTTTGGAAGAGCCAGTTAGGCAGATAGCGATAAACGCAGGGAAAGAGGGTGCAGAGGTAGTATCAAAACTGAACGCAGAGACAAACGAAAATGTTGGGTATAATGCGAAAACAGGGAAATATGAGGACCTGGTAAAAGCAGGTGTTATCGACCCTACAAAAGTTGTTAGAAACGAGCTTCAGAACTCTGCTTCAATATCTGCGATGCTGCTCACAACTGAAGCAGTTGTAACAGACTTTGATGACGAAAAAGATGAGAAGTCTCCTACGATAATCATATAAACCCTTTTTCTTTTCTTATTTTTTATGATTGATATTGAGAAATTCAGGATGTTAGATACAATTGACCTTATATTCTTGATTATTTTGAACGGTTGGAAGAACTCTATGATGAAGACACAACCCACAGAAAAGTGCACGGTGCTTACAAGATTGCAAAAGCAAATCTGAAGAGGGCAAAACTTGTATAGCTGGGGATAGGGGCAAGAAAGGAATAATCTCAATTATAAAATATCCTTACTTAAACAAATTAAAGAAAAATCAAAAAATATGGATGTTTTGTTAAATATGCTTAAACCAATACGATTCTTCCAGCTTGTATTGCAACTGATAGATTTCTTGCATAAGGCGTAAGCAAATTTTTCATGCTAGCTCCCTTTTGGTTAGCATAAGCATGAGCTTCAGCTTTCTTACCCTCTTGAAGCAGCCTAGTATACTTACATATCATAGCAGCAGCACCAAAAGACTTAAGTCCCTGATGAAATCCTAATGGTGTTCCTTTTACACCTACCTGTGCCAAATCCATATTATAAAAAAAGAGCTTTGCAAAATCAAAAGCTTGAACATTAGACATTCCGTCCACAGGAGCTGTGCCGACAGCAACAGCTTTCATCCAGCCTACTAAATTTATCTGTACAACCATAATAACATCACCAACCTGTTCCTAAAATTAGCATTATTTAAATTTTATGGTCTTCTGGAATCTGTTACCTAATCAAGCATCTTACAACATAAAAAACAATATCACCGGCAACATCAAGCAACCCATAGCATGCGAACGTTTCACACCCACTAAAGGCGCGATCATCCCTGCAGCAGTGCTGACAATCAATATCATAAGTCCAACAATACCTGATAGCACCAAGGTCAGCAAAGTTATCAAGCTGATTATCGATATCACCAGCACCTTATAGTTTATTTTCGTGATCAATGTCGCAGCAACCTTGCTGATGCCGAGCGCAAGATAAGTAGCAACACCTCCAGCGATAAGCCCAGCACAAAGCAAAACAACTAGCTCAATCCGTCCGACAGAAAGAAGCTGCGACACCACAACAACTGCACCATTTCTAGCTTTCTCAAGCGCATAAAGCGTAGCAAGGCTGAAAGTGAAATTAACAGTATTGATGCCTCCAATAAGGATCATGAAACCATAATCCTTGATATCACCGACAAGATTCATCCCTATTATCGATGCTTGTGCAGCGCCAAGCCCAGGAAAAATGCCTGTTAAGCTGCCAGAGAAAACCGCAGCAGAGATAGCCTTAAAAGTAATGCTTTTCTTTATTTTTATTGTCTCTGAGCATGATTGTTTTGGAAGTTTTGATGTCTGGCCAATTGATAGTAGCAGAGTGCTTGTTCCAAACAATCCAGACAGAAGGGGAAACAATGGCTGCTGGAGGTTAGGCCAATTTATGGTTATCAGACCAAGAACTCCTGTAAGTATAAATAAGATAACTGAATATACTATCTTTACCAGCTTTTTCTCGATCAATATCATATAAACTACCACAAACAGTAAAATATAGCCCATAAAAGGCTGGACAGTGCTGTATATCAGGGGTACCAAAGGCAGTAATATGGGTATCAGTCCGACTGTAGCAACGAGTGCTAGAAGAGAACCGATAACAGTCAGTTTCACAGCTTCAAACCCTTTACCCTCCAACAGCAACCTGTGCCCTGGAAGAACGCTCAATGCCATATCAGGGTCAGGCGCACCAAGAAATATCGACGGTATGCTGTCAAGAAATGTGTGTGTTACAGACATTGCGATGATAAACACTGCAAGCGATAATGGATTTGCAAAACCCAAGAGGAATCCTGATAATGTATATAGTAATACAGAAACTAGATTGACATGGATCCCAGGGGTAAGGCCTGTTATTATACCTGCAAAAATTCCAAGAAAGACAGCAATTAATATCTCGATAAACATTGCTAATCAACCTATAACTCTGACACGTTTAGCGATAACCTCAACACCATCGTTATACTCTTCAACATCACCGATAACCTCGATATAATCCCCTTCTTTGATATCAATCTTGTCAAAGACAACCACATCAAGTGTAGAAGGCTGCTCAATCTTGATTATTGTGGTATTATCACCGTAAACCTGGCTAACCATTCCTCTTACTTTTACCTTTTCTCCTACATTCTCTTTTGTTATCTTATCTATACTGGTAATAGTGTAGTCAATGTTAGAAGAGATCAGGTAAAGGACTATTATGCCTATAAATGCAATACTAAATGCAAGCTTTTTTAGTGTCTTTTCTTTCAATCTAGGCATTATTAGTCTATTAGGATTTATAACCCTTTACTCTTATTAGGTGGTTTAACCTATATTTCACAGAATATACTATTACCGTAACATTTATAAATGATTAGTGAACTTATAGACGATAAGTAGAAACATTCATCTACATGTTTCTATGTGTAGCCAAACACAAAAATAGCCAAACAAAAAACATTAAACACTTGGAGGTGTTTAGACAAATGAAATTAAGGAAAGCAATTAAACGAATTGCTGCTCTGGGAGCAGGCGCAACATTAGTTGGTGCAACTCTTATGGGCGCAATGGCAGCTGATCTATCAGGCTTTGCCAAGGACAAGAGTCCATTTATCGCAGGTGGCAAGTTTGCAGGTGTCCTAGTAGTAGGAGACAAGGCAGCAGCTGAAGACGTTATCGGAGTAACTGATATCGCAACAAGTTTGCAGTTTGCAGCAACAACCGGTGCAGGCTCAGCAGACAACGTAGTAGTTACTGTTGAAGGTGACGCATGGAAAGTAGGAACTTCTTCAAAGACTCTTGAATTGTCTGAGAACCCAACAACCCTTGGTGTAGAGACAATAAGGAACATAACAAACTCTATCGGTGCAGATGAATTGGAAGCACTTGGAGACGGTGAAATTGACAACGATAAAGGAACTTCTCCATACCACCAGTATTTTAACTTTGAAAGATCTACTAACGCAGATACTGGCTATGTACAGTTTGTTGAAGACACAGACCTGGATGTAACAGACCTGCATTTAGTAATACCTTCTGACAGCGTAATAGCCAACTATGAAGTTGAGTTTACAACAGACTTTGAGTCAGACATCGGAACAAGAGGTACAGCAAATCTAGATGACTATGAAGACGAGTCAATCCAGATGATCGGTCAGGACTTTACAATTGTCCAGGCAGGAAGCTCAGATGACGATGCTGTAAAATTGACCTTGATGTCAGGCCCAATCGTTGCAACCATGAATGAAGGAGAGACAAAGACATTTAAGATAAATGACAAGGAATACGAAGTCAGCGTACCTATAATCACTGATACAGGTACAATTTATGTAAAGCTTGTCATTAATGGAGAGATAACAAACAAACTGACAGAAGCTCAGACAGAAAAGCTGCAGGATAACACCTACATCGGCATAAAAGACATCCTTCCAAACGAAGCAGGAGATGTTACCTTAGACCAGGTTGAGTTCTATCTTGGAGCTGAGAAGGTTGTGCTAGAAGATACAAACATAACAACAAAAGCAGCTGGCTCAAAGAAACTAGAAGTTAACGGTGAGCAGATCAATGATGTAGCTGTGCATATTGTTGGTACAGATGATGCAAGTACAATAAAGATAAGCACCATCTTTGTAAACATGACTGCAGACGAAGACTTCTATGTTGCAACAGGCAAGAAATTGAGTGAGATAATGGATGAGCCACAAGCACTTTTTACAAGCAACTGGGACATTGAATTCCAAGGCCTGACAGCATCAGACACTGAAGAGATATCTGTAAAGTCCAGCGGATCAAGAGAGTATGACTTGAACTTTATGGATGGCGCAGGCAATTCAGTTAAGATGCCTTTGGTATATGCACACAACTCTACACATCTAAGGCTTGGAGACAGGAACTACAACTTGACCATAAACGAGAGCAATGTTATTACCAAGAAAGATTATCTTGTATTGAACGACGATGCTCAGGACGATGGTGAAGAGAACACATATGTTCTGCAGTATCTTGGTTGTGACGCAACAACTGACGACAGCCCAGAGATAAGGTTTAAGGATTTGGGAAGCGGAGACTCAATAACAAAGACATTGAAGACAGACAACACAACAGCAATAAGGCTTGGCGGAACTGACTATAAGATCTTTACTTGGGCAACAGCAAATGACCAGAAGATCAAGGTTGACCTGGATGGTTCAGGAGCTCTTGGCACAAACAAAGTTAACATAAACACCAAGTATGGCCAGGCAATTGCTCTTGCACAGACTGGAACAATAAAGGGATCTAGTAACAGAAGCAATGGTCTTGGAACAACAATGACCTTGACCTTTACAACACCAGACACCAACGACTTTGAAAACGCAAACCCTAATGCAATAACCTTTGCAGCAACTACAGCAGCTACTGATGAGCTAAGAGGCGCATTCGGTGGCGGCCTGACTCTGATTACACCAGAGGATGAAGAAGAAGTGCAGTATGGCTATACCTCAATGGGTGCAAAGATTACCTTTAAAGAGCCTTCTGGAAGCCCTGATGAATTGATTATGGACTATCCAAAGACCCAGAGGACACCACTTGTATACTTCACAGCAGGTGTAACAAAGGTAACCAGCGCAGAGACAAGCGGAGAAGCAGTAACCATCGCTAGGATCGAAGTTGGAGCAACCAAGCTAGCTTCAGAAGTATCTGATGTAACAGCACAGAACATCATCGCAGTAGGCGGACCATGTGCTAACTCAGTAGCAGCTGAAGTAAAGGGCAACCCAGCAGATTGCACAGAAGGTTATGAGCCTGGTGTAGGCATGATCGAACTTCTGGACAATGGCGACAACGTTGCTATGGTTGTAGCAGGTTATAGCGCAGCTGACACAAGAAACGCAGCTCAGGTAATTGCTAACGCAGCAGATTATGCTGACGACCTAGTAGGCACCAAGGTTGAAGTTTCAAAGGTTGGCTCAACTCTGACTGTTGCACAGCCAGCAGCTGAAGAAGCTACAGAATAAGAAGGTTAAAACCTTTTTTTCTTTTTTTTCTTTTTTACAAAACAAGAATTCTCAAACAACTTCCCCAACAAAAATATTATGCTTTGTCCTGATAATCCTCAGCTTCACAGCACCATTCTTATGGCAATCAAACACAGATATCGTCCTTCCAGAAGTGACAGCTATCTTCTCATTATAAAGCCTTCCAGGCATAACTACCTCTGCTTTAACAACCTCCCCTTTCCTAAATGGCTTAGGCAATTCTTTGGACTTGACAATCTTAAAATCTTCTTGACCAAACACAAGCTTAACATCAAAATCTTTTTCCCATTGCTTTAGTTTATCATAGAACCTGTCCCAGTCCAGCTGTTTTACAGGGTTTCTTCCAAGCCTATAGTTAAGAAAGTTCTGGATACCTATCCTAGCCCCTATCTCCTTTGCAAACCTTATTATCTTTGGCATCTCATCCTCATTTAATCCTGTGAGCATGACAGGTGTTATGATCAGGTCAGCTTTCTTCACAATATACCTGCATATCTCCATGACCCTATTGATATCATAAGGCTTTTCAGCGATCTTTCTTGCTAGATCATCATCAATAGCGTTTATGGAGAGGTTAAATCTAGTGAGGCCAGCCTCGACCAAATCATCTACTTTATCCTTTGATAACATGGTCCCGTTAGTATCCATTGATATTATCTTAACATGTTTTAATGCTCTTATACCTTTAATCAGCTCAGAGAGGCTTGCATAAAGTAACGGCTCTCCCTGTGTTCCTATATGAGCTTCAATATCATCTATGCCTTTGAATTCAATTATTTTCCGAAGCTCCTCCACCAGATAATCAGCCTCAACAACAAAGTCAACAGGCCTTTTTGCCTCGTCAACAGAACAGTAAACACAAGCAAGGTTGCAGCTTGTTATAGGCTTTACCTCAATCAGGTTAGACCCCCTGTCAACAAGCCCAAAAGCAACATTTCCTATCAATGGTATGCCTGAATTCTTGTGTATATAGATGGTCTTGTTCCCATTAATGCTGTTTTTAAGGTCATTGAATCCCCTCAAAAGCAATCTGTTGAACAATTGGCTG
>JAHJBD010000073.1 GCA_018813725.1 Nanobdellota archaeon
CCCCTTCCTTCTTGGCTTCTTCCTTCTTAGGCTCTTCTTTCTTAGGCTCTTCTTTCTTAGGCTCTTCTTTCTTAGCTTCTTCCTTCTTAGCCTCTTCCTTCTTAGCTTCTTCCTTCTTAGGCTCTTCTTTCTTTACTTCCTTAGTTTCTTCTTTTTTAGGATCTTTTTTAGGTTTTGCAGCCTTTTGCTTGCTTTCTGCCTCTTTCTTTGGAGCTTTCTTTGCCGTTTTTTTTTCATCCTTCTTAGCATCTTCCTTCTTAGGCTCTTCTTTCTTAGCTTCTTCCTTCTTAGGCTCTTCCTTCTTAACCTCAAGAGGAACTCTCTCAGGATGATCAATACTGGATAATTTTGATGTTGGTCTGAATGTGATCAATGCTTCTTCTTCAAGTGTAACCAGATAAGAAGGTACTGTTATTGACCTGTCACCGATAAAGATGTGCTTATGTGTAATAAACTGTCTGGCTTGTTTGATAGATCTTGTAAGATTTTTTCTGAAAGCCAAAGTTTGCAACCTTCTCCCAAGAATATCTTTAATGGTCAAAGAAAGTACGTCCTCAACTTTTGCTCCCTTCTGTAACAATCCTAATGAGTATACTTTGTTTAGCAGCTGCTCCTTTTCAATTGCAGACTGTTTTGTTTCTTCTCTTATGACTTTTTTTGTCTGGGCAAATAATCCTTTAAGGAAAGATCCCATCTTCCATATCTCTTTCTTATTCTTAAGCCCATACTCCTGAAGAAGTACTCTTTCTGTATCAATCCTGTCCTTTTGCCAAGGATGTGCAGGTGTTGAATACTTTTTCCGTTTTTTTCTTGGATCTCCCATGTTTATTACCTTAACTGGGGCTCAAAAATCAGAGATTTTTGTTGTCCCATTTTATCTTTTACCTAAAATACTATTTCTTAGGCTTAGCCCCTAACGATAGTTTGCCTTTATTCTTTCTGAAATTTGATTTTGTCCTCTGGCCCCTTACAGGAAGGCCCGACATGTGCCTTATTCCCTTATATGTCTTGATCTTCTTTAACAATTTAATATCGTTCTCTCGAACATATTTAACATCAGTGGAACTCAGATGGATATCTTTGCCAGTTTCCTTATCCTTTCTCCTGTTTAACATCCAGACAGGTGCGCCCATCTTTTGAGGGTCTTTGACAAACTCTTCGATTGAATGGATTTCAGCATCTGACAAGTCTCCAGATTTCTTTGACACATCAAGACCAAGTGTATTGATGATGAGGTTGCCGAACATAAATCCTACTCCCTGTATCTTATGTAGAGCAGAACCGACAGACCTGTTGCCATCTATGTCTGTGTTCATTATCCTGACGATGTGCCTAAATTCTTTTTCAGCCATTTTAATCGTATAGTCCTAGAATACAAACCCTAGGAACGCCGTATTGACTCGGGCTTATGTAATCAGGAAATTAAGGGGCATTTATAAAGGTTGTGGTAAACGATAGTTTTATAAGTTATTTTTAAACTCTAATTGCCATAGCGGTGGTGATAGTATAGCTTGGCTAGTACTCAGGACTGTGGATCCTGGAGCCCGGGTTCAAATCCCGGTCGCCACCCTACTTTTTTCCTCTTCTGCTCAGCATGTAAGGCAAACTGAACATAAACACATAGAACACGCTTACTATGACTGGGTTATGCTGGATCTGATTTATTCTTATCGTTGTCGAGAGATGATTGGCAAATGATACCATAAAATATACGTTGACAAGAGCCAACGCAGGAATAAACACTCCAGCAACAATATGCTCCCTTTTTTCAAGCTCTTTCAGATCTTTTAGTATAGTCATAAAAAGCATTCCAAAGGTAATGCCGATTGACCCGACGATCATATACAATGGAGCTGTACGGAAAACAAGCAAGAAAGGCACAAGTATGATCGATACGACAGTATTGCCTATTATTGCAACTATCAGCACAAACCAATATACAAATTCATCCAGAAACTTCACAAGTATATGTTTTTTCTCTTGAGCCTCCTTAAAGATCCGGTCTGCTTTGCTGATTTCATCTGCTGACCAGCCTTTTGAGCTCAGCTTAGTATAGATATTTTCATTCATTCTCTATTTTTTCTTTCAGATACCTAAAGAACTCTTTTATATTCTCAAAATATTCATTCAATTTGTCAATATCGACCTCAAAATTATTTCCATCAATGTCAGCGATCATTGTGACATGTCTACGGTATTCTTCGCGCTTGCCATATTCTGCTCTGGTCACTCTCCTCATGAGTGCGTAGAATTCAAGGTTCTTTGTTATCATCTCATCATCTCTAAAATGCTTTAGCAGCAATTCACATCTAAGTGGGTTGCTTTGCGGATACTCAGTGATGATCTTCTTTTCTTTAGCATGCTCAAGCAATGCAAGTATCATAAAATCATAAGAGCTTATGATCCGTTCAATCACGCTTTTTATGACATCTACAGTCCTGCTGTACTTAAGGCTGACAAATATTAAATGGTCTATCCTTTTCATTTCACCGATTGATTCTTCTAGATGTTCATTCATTTTCAACTATCCTTGAGGTTATATCAATAAAAGATTTCGCTTTAGATATATATTCTTTTAGGGTATCAAGTGTTATTGTCTTGAGATCATAATCATTTGTGCATATGACAAAACTGTCTTTTCTTGAGAATTCCATAGGGCTTTTCTTATGCTCATGGATGAGTTCCTTGATCTCTTGGATTGTGTCAAGATAAGACCTGTCGATATTATATTTTGGCGCGCATTTTTGCTTAAACATGTTAAATTTAGAGACAAAAGTATCCTGAAAAGGCGGAATCCTCTTATAAGTCCTTTCATAAGATAAGATTGAAGCCACGCCATTTACCATAGCCAAGAAAACATTATCCATGACAGCTAACAAGATCTTAGGGTCTTTAACAAATGGGTAAGTCATAGTAAGCATATGGTCTGCTATCTGCAACTTCTTTTTGGCCACGTCTCTGAGGCCATCATAATGCTCCATAATAAGAAATAGGTGTCTAAAGTTAATAAAGTTTATTGTTTCAATGACATTATTGCAGCCGCAAGGTCACCATTATTCTCTGAAATCGCCTTTTCAGCAGTCTCCTTGTCAACGCCTGCCTGCTCCATCACAGTCTGTACATCTTCTTCGCTGATGTCTGGTTCTGTTGAAGTCTCACGTTCCTCAATGTCACCAACAACTTGAAATGTTTCCTGGCCGCCCATATTGATCTTAGATACCGACGGATTTGTGATAACTATCTCCTTTTCCGATGTCCTGATTATGACTTCGTAAGCATCAATCTCCTGCTGCTGGATCCCAAGCCTTTTCATGGCTTGTTTCATCATCCGAGGGTTCATTCCTGGCATCATATTCCTAAGATCTGGCCGCCGAATGTGTAAAGAAGTAACATGATAATAACGACTGCGATTGTCATGATGACAACCTGGCCTGGACTGAACTCTATCTTGCTCTTATAATCATCAAAATACCTCATGAGTCCGCCCATGCCGCTCGGCATGTTAATTTTATCTTTTGCCATATTATCGATCCTTTTTAATAAAGTGGGTAGGTCAGATAAGCCACCTTCTGTTAAGGCCCATTAGCGATAGTCATTTTCAGCTATCGATGGCCTCCTTAGCATTTAACTAAGCGTCATCTTGACTTGCACAAATCAGGGCTATCCGTTTCATCGCATCCTTTGGTTAATGTCAACAGGTTATCTAATCTTTGTCACCAAAGACTTCGCCGCATCATCCCGAGCCCAAAGGCCGTTTCGTTTCTGAGATGTTGCCTTGAGTTTCCCCAACTCACTTCCGTGAGTGATTGCTCCACCTTATCTATGTAAACATAAATAAGGCTTCAGTGGGTGGACTTTCCTCAGTGAATTGCTTCACCGTTAGCTAAGTACTGACCTAACCCATATAGTAGGATTAATTCTAGGTTTTTAAAGGTTGTGGTAACCAACCATTTTCGACCCAGCTAAATTAATCTTTCGAGATACTGCGGGAGAATATCATAACATCCAGCTCATCTTTGCCAGCCCAGATCTCCCTTTCTTCCAATATCTTAAACTTGAATTCTTTGACGATTGCCTTAAACATGCTCAGATTTCTAGAACAGACAACTGCCTTTCCTTTTAACACAAATTCAGCCATGTGCAGAAATTCTCTATAAGCTTTCTCAATCTGTTTAGGATTGCTTGCTTTGCCAGCCTCAGGCAGCCTGGTAACCATCTTATCTACTGAATCATCCTCAAACTTTATCTCAACCCATTCAATGTCTACCTTTGAGAAATTGATATATTTATTTACTCCGGCGATCTTAGCATTTTTCTTAGAATTGTTAAGGTCAAGCCATTCGCTGGCATACCCATATATTGACAATTTTTTATCTTTGATGCTATCCTTGAACTTATGGTTGACAAGCTTGGCAAACGCCATCTTTTCTTTGTTATAATAGTTGATAGGATAATCCAACGCATATAATGCAGCCTCGATAGGTATCACGCCAGATTTACAGAAAGGGTCTATCAGTGATTCGTTTGACTTGTATCCGCTTAACCTCACCAGGCCGTAAGCGATCGTTCCCCTCAAAGAGCTTGTGTGTCCAAAAAGCTTGTAGCTTCTTTTCTGCTGCTCAATCCCAGAGAAATCAATCCCTATTAGACATTCATCATTTACTACATACGCAAAGACAATCACATCAGGATTAGATAGGTCGACCTTACCCTCAATATATTTACCGACAGACGAATTTATCTCCTCAGATGGCAGCTCACAACCAACCTTAGCGCTGCTTACCCGAAAAGTCTTATCTTTCAGATAATGTGAGAAATCAATATCTTTAACATTCTCAAACCCAGAACTAAGCTTAAAGCGGCTGAGAAAAAGCAGCACCCTGTCAAATGACTGCCCACGATAAGCAAGGACACAAAGTTCTTTTTCATCCTTCAGATCAAAATCGCAGTATCCTTCTGCAGGTGTAGCAGTAGCGCCTATCAGCTCCTTGATCTCCAGCTTAGCAATATCTTCTAAACCCTTTGATACAATAACAAATCCTTTCATACTGATAGAAAAATCTTAAATACATAAAAACCTATTCATTGATTATCTTTGCAGCTGCAACAAGCTCGTCCCCTTCACCAAGTTTCATCAATGTAACGCCCTGCGTTGCCCTGCCAATCAAAGAAAGGCCGCTGACAGGTGTCCTGATACAAATGCCATCCTTGCTTATCATCATGACATCATCTTCCTCACCTACAGATTTAACTGCTCGCACAGGACCGTTCCTTTCTGAGCAGATTATGTTCTTGACGCCCATGCCCCCCCTATTTGTTTCACGATACTCTGAGATTGGTGTCCTCTTGCCATAGCCGTTCCTGGTAACTGTCAGCAAAGACTTGTCCTCAGAAGCAACCACCATATCTATCACGTCATCTTCACCTTTAAGTGTTATTCCGCGTACGCCGCCAGCATTCCTTCCCATTGCCCTGACCTTATCCTCATTGAACCTTATCGCCATACCCAGTTTTGTCGCGATTATGACATCCTTTTTTCCGTCAGTCAAGGTAACATTGATCAGCTCGTCACCCTCATCAAGGCTGCATGCGATTATGCCAGAGTTCCTTGGTCTGCTAAATTCAGAAAGGTTAGTTTTCTTTACAGTCCCTTTCTTTGTTACCATCATGATATAATGCACATCATCAAACTCCTTGACAGGTACATAAGTGCTGACTTTCTCGTCACTATCCAGCTGAAGCAAGTTTATTATTGGCTTTCCTTTGGAAGTCCTGCTTCCTTCAGGCAGGTTATAGACTTTAAGCCAATACACCTTTCCTTTATTAGTGAAGAACAGGATATATGAATGTGTGTTAGCCACAAAAATATCTTCTACAAAATCTTCCTCTTTTGTTCCTGTAGCGATAACGCCCTTTCCACCGCGCTTCTGCTGCTTATATGTCTCTACAGGCACTCGTTTGATATACTCTGAATGCGTGATAGTGATGACCATGTCCTCAGGTTTTATCAGGTCTTCCATGTCAATATCATTTGCTTCTCCCTCAATGACTTGTGTCCTCCTGGCATCTCCATACTTATCCTTTATCTCGACCAGCTCATTTTTAATTATCTCAAGGACCTTCTTTTCATCTGCCAAGATTGCTACTAGCTTTTCTATCAGTTTAGCAAGCTCTTCCAGTTCAAGCCTTATCTTTCCTTGCTCAAGTGATGTGATCTTTTGCAGTTTCATATCCAGGATAGCGTTAGCTTGCTTCTCACTAAGTGAAAAGCTGCTTATCAAACCTTGCCTTGCTTCAGCAACTGCCTTGCTCTGCTTGATTATCCTTATGGCTTCATCAATATTATCGAGTGCTATAACAAGCCCTCTCAGGATATGCTCCCTTTCCTGAGCAGCCTTTAGATCAAACTCAGTCCTTTTCCTGACAACATCCTTTCTGTGCTCAATGAAATGATAGAGCATCTGTTTCAGGTTCAATACGTGCGGTTCATTATCCACAAGCCCTAGCATGATGACACCAAATGTCACCTGCATCCTGCTGTGCTTGAAAAGCTGGTTCAAAAGTACGTCAGGATCAGTCCCTGACTTGAGTTCAATGACAACCCTCATACCCTCTCTGTCAGATTCATCCCTTAAGTCAGAGATGCCATCAATCTTCTTATCATGGACAAGATCAGCCATCTCTTTGATCATCTCTGCTTTATTGACCATATAAGGGGTCTCATCAACAATTATCCTATTATGATTCTTGTGCTCTTCAACATGAGTTTTGGCTCTAACCTTGAGTATTCCACGGCCAGAATTATATGCACTGACAATACCGCTCCTTCCGCAGATCAATGCTCCTGTAGGAAAATCAGGTGCAGTGATATGTTCCATCAGCTCTGATATGCTGATATCAGGATCATCTATCATGTGTATAAGCCCGTCAACTATCTCATTCATGTTATGTGGCGGGATATTTGTGGCCATACCGACGGCAATTCCAGAAGAACCATTCAGTAAAAGGTTAGGAAACTTGCATGGAAGCACAGTTGGCTCTTTTAAGCTGCCGTCA
>JAHJBD010000074.1 GCA_018813725.1 Nanobdellota archaeon
GAATACGAAGAAAACTTTAAATAACCTACACAAATTCACTTTGTGATGGCAAAAAAAAACAATACAGGCAAGTACATGGTCATCTTTATGGCTGTGATAATGATCAGTTCGGTCTTTGGAGTGATTTTCTATGGTTACGACAGCCAAAGTACAACAATCAAGTATGGTGATTACAAGTTTACAAGAACAGAACAAGGCTGGAGCATGAACACAAGGGCACAGCAGTTTTTTTTTGATTACCTGCCACAGGAAGTTGATTTCTTGAATATCAGTGACAGCGTAGAACAGAGGCTTATTGATACGCTTGAAATAGACATCACCTCAGAGTTCAATGATACAAATACTGATGTGATCGCATACTCTGCTTATTCTATGGCTCAAAACCTGCCTCAGAAATATGTAAGGTTTGGGTTTACGACCAATACGAGCTATGCCTTGATAAGATGCGATGATGCTACTGTGGCAATACCTGTGATTTATTTCCAGTCATCAAATGAGACAAGCATTATTGAAGAAGATAATTGCGTAATGGCAAAGTCAAGAGACCAATTTGATTTTAACAGGATAAAAGACAGGATACTATATAGCATATTGGGTGTTATCTGATGGAAGAAGAGGTCATAATTAAAAAATCGTCTGATAAGCTTATTGTCGGTTTTGTCATCGCAGTGATATTGATAATAGCTGTGATATTCTCCATGAGATTTCTTGTCAAAGAGCCTGCACCAAAGACTATCGATGACTTGCATAGGTTAAACCTAGATGGGAAGCTTGATACACAACAAGGTTACCTATATAATGGATATTCGTTTGTGAATTATGATGGTATCTGGTATACGCAGATAATGTCTCCAAAAGGTACAAGGATGTACGACAGTGCCTTTAGGTTTGGACCAAGAGAAGCAGAAGATGTACCGATTATCGGAAGGCTTGATGCTACGCTATTTAATAGAGCTTCCACTTATTATGTGACATTTGATCCTTTGGGAAGCCAATTCAACTATGTGGCTGTAGCTGTTGCAGACATAAACCAGAACATGATGAAAGTTTTTGAAAAGACACCTATCGCTGCCTGCGACAAGAACGAGACTGAAGCTTGCAATGAAAGGCCGATTATTGACTGTTCTAATACTAAAGATCTTGTATTCTACATAAAGGAAAAGAATGAGACTAGAGTTTATATTGAAGATAATTGCATAAACATCGAGGGAAGCCAAGCTGAGATGGTCAGGGCAGTTGACAAGCTGCTTTTCGTACTTTACGGAATTTCAGAATGAAAGAGCATTATTATACAGAAAAACCAACAAGCGAACTAAGGATAAGCACTATCAAAGCAAGGTTAAGGGGCAGGGAGTTTACATTCAAGACTGGCTCTGGAGTTTTTTCTATAAAACATATTGATAACGGCACTCAATTGCTGATAGATAATGCTATAGTTACTGACGGCCAAAGGATACTTGATCTAGGATGTGGTTATGGGCCTGTGGGTATCGCTTTAAAGAAAATATTTCCCAAGTGCGAAGTAGTGCTTACTGATATCAATGAGAGAGCAATCAAGCTTGCACGCCAGAATGCAAAGCTTAATGGTGTCCAAGTTGATTTGGTGCAAGGTGATAAATATTCTAGTGTTACAGGCAAGTTTGATGTTATCTTGGTAAATCCTCCGCAGAATGCTGGTAAAGATGTATGTTTTGAGATGATAGTTCTTGCAAAAGATTACCTAAATGACGGCGGATCTTTGCAGCTAGTCGCAAGGCATCAGAAAGGCGGCAAGTCACTTTCTTCAAAGATGGAAGAAGTATTCGGGAATGTTGATATTGTCAAAAGAGGCGGCGGGTTTAGGGTCTATATCTCTCAGAATTAATCAATCTTTGAAAGAAAAGGTTTACCTGTATCTGGGTCAATAAGATCAAATGTATGTGCAAGCACTGTATGTTCTAAAGCTGGCTGGTGGAGCACTACTTCAACCTTGCCGTCAGACCAAAGCTGGATGTCCCTTACTTCAACTACTCCATATATAGGTAGCATCCTTGTGTTAACCTGGTATCTATCACCTATAGAAATTGAACCATAATCTACCAAAGGGACGTAGGATTCGTCTACCAAAGTTGAATGTATTACCATCTCTGGATGCATGACAAGAGAAAAATGCATTTAAGTTTATAAAGCTAAATATCCTTTACGCCTTCTTTGGTGAGTATCACAAACCTTAATCCAACACCTAACTTAGAAACTGCTGAAAGCAGAGCAGTGTGCAGTTTTCCAGTGCCTGATACAATATTTACAGCAACCTCAAAGTCAGTCACTTTTCCTTTCAATGCATTATGGATGTCCTGAGCAAGATCAGGGATGTGCTTGTTTTCATCAATCTTGATAATATCAGCATTTTTTGATGTTTTCAGGTTTGCTACGTCTGATGTAATAACAAAGACTTTGTCCCAGTTTTCTCCATCTATGACACGCTGTACATGAGCCTGTGTGCCTGTGTCAGAGCCAAAACATGCAATTAGTTCAGTCATAGAAAAAAGGAGGGTTTACGGCTTTAAATATTTAATCATATCCTTCCAGATTTGAGGTATTGGTCAATGTCTTCTTTTTCAAGATGGGTCTTTGAAGAGAATCTCTTTTGCTGTGTGTGCTTCTGCTTTTTTAGCTGCAGGCCATACAATAAACCAGTGGCAAGCCCTGCCAGATGAGCGATATTTGCAATGCCATGTGGAACAAAGATTCCGAAAATGTCAACCATCGCTATTACAATTGTCGCAACCCATAAAGGCATGGGAACAATAGCTAAAAATAATAATTTTAGATCAGGCATCAATATTGCAGTAACACCCATCATGCCCATGATTGCGCCTGATGCGCCTAATGCGCTTGCATAAAAGAAACTTGATGCGAATGATGCGATTATACCTGACAAGAAATATATGATAAGGAATCTTTTTGTGCCTATCCTTGATTCAAGCATAGGTCCAAAGATATACAAGACATACATGTTAAAAGCAAGGTGCATCCCGCCGCCGTGAAGAAACATCGAGGTTACGGCTATCCATGGCCTTGAGAATATGTCTGCTCCAACAAGCATGAATGTACTTGTGAAATCAGGGCCAAGAATGATCTGCAAAATGAATACCACAATGTTTGCTATCAACAATGGGATTACTGCATTCTTGAGTTTCATGTTACATAGGTGGTGGTGACTTGGATTTAAACATATCGTCCATATCAAAGTTTTCCTGACCTATCGGTCCACCGCCGATCTCTTTTGTGCCTACATCAAACTTATCTGGCTTGAACGCGTCTCCCCCTGCATCTTTTGTTGATTCTGGAAGAAAGTGCCTAACAATTGTCTTAAAGATAAGCAGAACAAAAAATATGATTGTAACATCTAATATGATTATCAAGTTAACTTCCAAAAGGTCATAACCCCAAAGTATGAGATACATAGTGAGAAAATAGATTACGTATGGGGAGCCAAGAAGGAAACTTACCTTTTCTACTGCCTTATGGGTGAATGCGACATAACATACGATTATACCGTAGAGTACAAACAAGCTCATGATGATTATCTTTCCTGACTTTCCCTGAATCGAACCTGCAAACAAGTCTCTTAATATTCCTAAAGTTACCCATATCAGGACAAAACCATTGCCTAAAGCAGTATTCCAGCCAAGCTTTTCCTGCTTGTGAGTGCCAAAATATAACTCAAGAAGTATCCATAAGAGAACAACAGGCGCAAGCAGCCACATAACACTCCAATCCTTGGAGATTGCTGTGAAAATCTGCATAAAACCTTTAAGCATCTCTTGGATAAAAGGGTGGAATGCCATATGGTCCTAACTTAGATTCTTTGTTTATAAACCTTTTGAAAACAATAAACTTTATAAACAATTATTCACATACGTCTTTAATGCGACGCAGAAATATTGCAATTAATTCTAAGTTTTCACAAGGAGGTGCTATCTATGACTAAGTTTGTTGTTGTAGTTGGCGGAGTCATCTCAGGAGTAGGAAAAGGGGTAACCTCATCTTCTATCGCCAAGATATTAAAAGAATGCGGATATAGTGTTACTGCAATAAAGATTGACCCATACATAAATTACGATGCTGGAACATTAAGGCCAACTGAACACGGCGAGGTTTGGGTAACTGATGACGGCGGAGAGATTGACCAGGATCTTGGAAATTATGAAAGGTTCCTGGACATTGACATCCCAAAGAAGAATAACCTTACCACCGGCCAAATCTACAAGACAGTGATTGACAAGGAAAGGGCAGGCGAATACCTTGGAAATACAGTCCAGTTCATACCGCATATTCCAGAAGAGATCAAGAAGCGCATACTTGAAGCTGCAAAAGGTTATGATTTTGGTATTATTGAGATAGGTGGGACAGTAGGTGATTATGAGAACATCCCGTACTTGTTTGCCACAAAGAGCATGGAAAGGGACCTTGGTAAGCAAAATATTGTGCATGTCCTGATAACATATCTTCCTATCCCAGGTAACATTGAGGAGATGAAGACAAAACCAACTCAGCAGGCGATAAGGCTATTATCTGAGATGGGAATTCTTCCAGATTTTATTATATGCAGAGCCAAAGTTCCACTAGATGATGTAAGGAAAAAGAAGATTGAAGTCTATGCCAACATCAGGTCAGGGCATGTGATATCAGAGCCAGATATTGATACTATATATAGGATTCCTTTAGATCTTGAGAAAGAGAGTTTCAGCACTAAACTGCTTAATGAGTTTGGAATGAAACCATTGAAGAAACCAAATTTCTCAAAATGGGAGAAAAGTGTTGAAGCGATAACCAAGAGCAAAGATGAAATTAATATCGCTATTGTAGGAAAATACGTTGATATTGGAGAATTCAGCCTGACTGACAGTTATATATCAGTCAGCCATGCATTGATACATGCAGGAGCTGCCATAAACAAAAGAGTAAAGATCACATGGGTTGATTCTAAGAAGTTTGAGAAGGACAGCAAAGCTGTGAATGAGCTGAAAAATGTTGACGGTATTGTAATTCCCGGCGGTTTTGGGTCCAGCGGTGTTGAAGGAAAGATCAAGGCTATTAAGTTTGCAAGGGAGAATAGGGTTCCTTTCTTGGGATTGTGTTATGGCCTGCAACTAGCAGTTGTTGAATTTGCAAGAAATGTATGCGATATGAAAGATGCCAACACAACTGAAGTTAACCCAAAAACAGGGTTTCCGGTCATTGATATCATAGAAAGCCAGAAAGAACTGATGAAGAAACATGAGTATGGCGGAACAATGAGGCTGGGCGCTTATGCAGCAAACCTAAAAGAAGGGACAAAAGTACTGCAGCTCTACAAAGATTCTAAAAGGCTTGAAAAGGACCAAGCAAGGCTTGAGGAGTTGCGGGCAGATAAAGGTCAGGGCTTTAGATTAGGAAAGATCACTGAGAAGAATGTAGTACTAGAAAGACACAGGCACAGATATGAAGTAAATCCAAAGTTTGTGCCTCAGTTAGAAAAATGCGGATTAAGGTTCTCAGGTTATCATGAAAGGTTTGACAATACAAAACTTATGGAATTTATCGAACTTGAGGGTCACCCGTATTTTGTTGCAACTCAGAGCCATCCTGAATTCAAGTCAAGGCTTGAGGATCCGGCACCATTATTCTTAGGTTTGGTCAAAGCATGCAAATAATCGGCCAAAACATATGATTATAGTAACCTTTAAAAACGAGATAAAATTTTAGCTGGTAAACATGGATGAAAGGGAGGATATCAAAGAAGTAATTGAGGGCAGCACTGAAGAGATTAAACAGGAGACTGAAGAGATCAAGGAAAGTGTTGGCGACCAGGTTGAAGCTGTCAAGGAAGAGATAAGAAAAGAGGTAGAAGAGGTTAAGGAAGAGATAAAAGCTGAGATCCAGGAAGCTAAACAAGAGATCAAAAAGGAGATCAAACAGGATACAAAACCTAAAGAAAAATTCAGTATCAAAAAGTTCTATGATCAACAGTACAAGAAACTTCTAATCATCCCATTCTTAATGTTGGTTTTTGCGATCATTGTAATAGGTGTTCAGACTGCAAGGACTGGCGACTACATAATCAAAGATGTCACGCTTAAAGGCGGAGTCACGTTGACTGTACCTATCGAAGAAGTTAACCTTGATGAACTGACTGAGGGGATTAAACAAGATTTCCCAGAAAAGGATATACTCATAAGGTACTTGAATCTGGCAGAAGATCAAAAGACGATCGCGATAACTGCTGATATTGATGGAACAAACCTAGAAGAGTTTAATTCTTTCAAGGCTTCTGTTGAAAATAACATAGGAAAAGAACTATTAGAAGGGGGATACACAGTTGAAGTGATAGGCTCATCTTTAGGCAGCAGCTTCTTTAAGGAGACCATAAGGGCTGTCTTGATAGCTTTCTTGTTCATGGGTATTGTGGTATTCTTATATTTTAGGACATTTGTTCCAAGCATGGCAGTGATACTTGCCGCTGCATCTGATATTATAGTAACATTAGCTATCGTTGACCTGATGGGCATCAGGATAGGTACTGCTGGTATTGCAGCTTTCCTAATGTTGATTGGTTATTCTGTTGATACCGATATCTTGCTTTCAACAAAGCTGCTAAAAAGAAAAGAAGGTTCTGTATATGACAGGACTTTAGGCGCTTTACAGACAGGCCTTACAATGACACTTACAACAATGGCTGCTGCTCTTGTTGCTCTTATGCTATCACAATCAGATATAATAAGCCAGATAATGACAATCATATTGATAGGATTAGCTGTTGACCTGATCAATACATGGATCCAGAACGTTGGAATATTAAGATTATATTTGGAGAAGAAACATGGGAAGAACTAAGAAGATATTCACTAATTCAAGAGTGATAATATTGCTGATTTTCCTATTTTTGGCACTCATCGCGATAAGGCCAGACCCGTCAAATACCGGCGTTGCGATCAAGAGTGTCATAAAGAACAGCACTGCTTCGATTGCAGGATTAGAAAACCCACGTCAGAATGCTGCTCCAATGTCAAGAGAGGTTATCAAGACAGTCAATAATGTTCCTATATATAATATGGAAGATTATAACCAAGCGATGACCAGGCTTCAGATAAATAGGTCAGTTATCATAACCACTGATATCGATACTTATAGATTAGTAACAAGAGAGATAATTGAGGTAACTGAGCTTAATGAAACTGAGCTGAAGAATGTAACTGAAGAGATTGAAACTGAAAGTGTTGTTGAAGTTTATAATGAGACAACAGATCAGACTGTTAACAAAACAGTAATTGAAAGAGAGAATGTAACAAAAGAAGTAGAAGTCCCAAAACTTAACATAACACACACAGGTCTTGTTGAAGACATTGGAATCAGGGTTGGTGAAGCTCCTAAGAATAATATCAAGAAAGGTCTTGATCTGCAAGGTGGAACTAGAGTACTCTTAAAGCCTGAAGAAGTGCTTTCTAAGAATGATATGGATACATTGATCGAGAACATGAAAGAAAGGCTTAATGTATATGGCTTATCTGACCTAGTAATAAGAAGTGCTGAAGACCTTTCTGGAAACCAGTTTATCCTGGTTGAGATTGCCGGAGCTAATGAAGAAGAGGTTAAGGAGCTCCTTGCAAAGCAAGGAAAGTTCGAAGCAAAAATAGGCAATGAAACAGTATTTTCTGGCGGCAACAGGGATATTCCATATGTTTGCAGGTCTGCAGACTGTTCTGGCATTGACCCATCATATGGCTGCGGACAAGCTGGAGAGGGTTATATGTGCAGGTTCAGGTTCTCTATCACATTAGCACAATCTGCTGCTGATAGGCAAGCTGAGCTGACAAAAGATCTTGAAGTGATTACTGAGAACAAACAAGATTACCTAAGTGAGAAATTAATACTTTATCTTGACGATAATAATGTTGACGAACTGAATATAGGTTCTGACCTAAAAGGAAGAGCTGTAACTGACATACAGATATCTGGTTCAGGAATTGGTGTAAGTGAGCAAGAAGCTGCAATTGATGCTTTAGCTAACATGAAAAAGCTTCAGACTGTACTAATAACAGGTTCACTGCCAGTCAAGATAGATATTGTAAAGACAGACTTGATCTCACCTTCACTTGGAGAGACATTCACAAAGAATGCGCTTCTTATCGGACTTGCTTCAATATTAGTTGTTGTTCTTATCATCTATATCAGGTACAGAAAGCTGCAGGTTGCGCTTCCGATGCTTGTAACAACATTATCTGAAGTTATCATCATATTAGGTGTAGCATCATTGATCGGATGGAACCTTGACCTTGCTGCAATCGCAGGCATCATTATCGCAGTAGGTACTGGCGTCGATCACCTAGTCGTGTTGACAGACGAGACTATCAAAGGCGAAAGTTCGATGGCATTCAACTGGAAAGAAAGGATAAAACGTGCTTTCTTTATAATCATCGCTGCATATTTTACAACATTAGTAGCAATGCTTCCATTGATGAGAGCAGGCGCTGGACTGTTGAAAGGGTTTGCTATCACAACCATAATCGGAGTAAGCATAGGAGTCTTCATAACAAGGCCGGCTTATGCAGCTATAGTTGAGCAGCTTCTTAAGGAATAATCTTTTATATTAGTTAGGGTTAATTATATTCACAATGACGAAAATCATATCTCTAGGCGGTTCAATAATAGTACCTGATGCAATAGACACAGAATTCTTAAAGAGATTCAGAGATTTGATATTATCCCATGATGATAAGTTTGCAATATATTGCGGCGGCGGGTCAATAGCAAGAAAGTATCAGAAAGCGCTCGCAGAAGTTGTTGGTGAGGATAAGGATAAACTTGACTGGATGGGCATTAGCGCTACACACCTTAATGCTTTCTTAATAAGGTCGATATTCAAAGATGTAGCTGAGGATGAGATTATTAAAGATCCTACACTAAAGATCAAGTTTGACAAGAAAGTTTTGGTTGCTGGAGGATGGAAGCCTGGCTGGAGCACAGACTATGATTCTGTATTGCTAGCTAAGAACATTGGCGCTGACACTGTAATCAATTTGACTAATGTTGATCACATATATGATAAGGATCCAAGAAAATTCAAGGATGCTAAGGCAATAAAAGAATTAAGCTGGGATAATCTTCTCCTGTTGATTGGAGAGGACTGGAAGCCTGGCCTTAATGCGCCTTTTGATCCGATCGCTGCAAAGAAAGCAAGAGAATTGGGGATCAAGGCTTATGTTGTCGGAAAAGATATTGATAATCTTAAGAATGTCCTTTCAGGAAAAGAATTTGTGGGAACAAAGATCAGATAAAGTTACTTATCTTATGCTTGACTTCTATGTAATAAAGCCATCCTAGCAGCAAGAGCGCATCCATTGATTCTGGCAGAGTATTTAGTCCAAACATATCTAAAAGATGTATCTTATATTGTATAAGAGAGAAAGGGAATAACCACATAATGCCATAATAATCTCCTCCGCCAAGGAAGTAATCGAGAAATATGTGGAACATAATACCGAATGTTATCACAAACAGATACATAGACTGTTTATGCTTTTTTCTTTTCCACAATATTATTGCAGGGATAAAGAATATTAGCGCAAACAATGGCGTATGGGTTATGCCGCCATGCTGAAACAGCCAATAAACCTGCCAGTTGAAAAGCTGGGCAACAATCCTAATAGGTATGTCAATATCTGATATCAAACCAGCTATTCCAGCGATAAAGATAGTGTGCAAAGTGAAATATCTTTTGTGTCTTGTGACATGGTCTCTATATAATCCAACAAGAATTACTGTAAGCAAGACATGTGTGACTGCAAGTGGCATTTATCTTTTGGATTTCTTGGCTGGTTTCTTCTTAGCTGCTTTTTTTACTGTTTTTTTCTTTGCAGGCCCAGCATACCTCTTCATCTCTGCCATGACAAACTTCTGTACACGTTTTCGCTCAGCGTCTGCATCTTTCAAGATCTTACCTACCAGTTCTTCGCCTTCTTTAGCATTAAGTTTTCCCTTTTTAGTCAGATCCTTTACAACTTCATTAACCTTCTTGCTTGTCAAGCTAGCTGCACCTAATCCAAGCAAAAAGCCTTTCCTCAACATATCCTTATATTCTTTCATTATTTCACCTCTCTTAGAATTGAAATTATAAGCAGAGCTCCGATGATACCGGCTCCTAGATATAACAATAAGGAAAGGATAGGCATACCCAATAAGATTGGTGTGCCACTATTTATGACCAAAGCACCTGAGATGATCAAGGCGGCGATTATCATACCATAACTCATCCTATTGCTTGAGCGGTCAATCTCTTTGGAAAGTTTCTTAACGTCTTTATCCTCGATATCTACCTTGACCTTTCCTTCCTGGACTGTCCTTAACGCTCGGTTTATCTCTTCTGGAACCTTAGCTACTGAATCAGTAAACCTTTTGATCTCCCTTAGTGTTTTGTCTACCATGATACCACTCACACCCTTCTCGCTTATTAATTTTTCGATAAATGGCTTTGCACTGTCTATCAGCCTGAATTTAGGATCATACCTGAGACCAATGCCTTCTAATGTGACCAAGGTCTTGCCAAACAATGCAAAATCAGTAGGGATCTTTATCTTATGCCTTAATGCGATGTCCAGCGCTTGTTCCATGACCTTGCTTAACCTGATCTCGCTCAGATCTGCGTTACGCATCGGCTCAATGACCTCCTTAAGCTCTTGTTTCAATTCTGGCAGGTTTGAAGGCCTCTTTGTTCTTGACATCCTTAGCAATGTCTTTGTAACCGACTCATAGTCGCTATCAATCACTCCAAAGAGCAGTTCTTGGGCAGATTTTTTCATGTTTACATTAAACTTGCCAACAATCCCAAAATCTATGAGAGCTATCGAACCATCTTTAAGCACGATTATGTTGCCAGGATGAGGGTCGCCATGGAATATACCATAATCAAATACCTGGGTCAAGAATGCGTCAAATCCGATATCGAGAGCCTTTTGGATGTTTATCCTTGTCTTTTTTAGCTCCCTAACATCGTGAAGGCTTATCCCATCTATGTATTCCATGGTCAGTATTTTTTTGCATGAATAAGTTAAGTAAATATTCGGGATCTTTACATTCTTATTTGCCTTGAAATTTTTCTTGAATATCTTTGCGTTTGATGCCTCAAACCTAAAATCAAGCTCTTTCTGTGTCCATGCTGAGAATTCTTTGACAATCGCTATCGGACGATAGATGCGAAGATTTTGGAAATGCTTTTCAAGCTCCCTTGCTATGAAAAACAAGAGTTCAATATCCTGTTTCATCACCCTATCGATATTTGGCCGTTGGACTTTGACAGCGACAATCTCGCCATTATGCAGTTTTGCCTTGTGCACCTGTGCGACTGATGCAGAAGCGATAGGATTCCTATCAAAACTGGCGAAAAGCTTTTCGATTGGCTTGCCTAGCTCTTCTTCAATAACCTGCCTTATATCTTGGTAAGGGACCGCAGGGACATGGTCCTGAAGCTTGCTTAATTCAGTCACATAACTTAATGGTATCAGGTCTGGCCTGACGCTTAGAAGCTGTCCTAATTTAATAAAGGTCGGACCAAGCTTTTCCAGGGTGAGCCTAAGTCTAACTTCATCAGAAATGTGCTTTTTCAGTTTAACCTTACAGAATAATCTTTTATTAAAAGGCATAAGCTTTGATAATTTTATCTTGTTAAGGATAAACCCAAAACCCTGCTCAAATAGGATAAGATTAATCTGATGAAGCCTAACTAAATTCTTTACATCACCTCTTTTCATAACAGTACTTATAATTAGGTAATATAAATAGGTTTTTATCTTCTGGCATTTAGAAAAACTTATAAAACCATCAAAAACCAACATATTGAGTATAGTAATAGTAAATAACAGTATAAAGGGGGATCTTAATGGAAAAAAAATTCGTGACTATAGATGGAAATACTGCTGCAACTCATGTAGCTTATGCTTTTAGTGAGGTGGCTGCAATCTATCCTATTACACCTTCTTCACCAATGGGGGAACTTGCTGATGAATGGTCTGCCAAAGGGATGAAAAATCTTTTTGGAGAGACGCTTGATGTTATAGAGATGCAGTCTGAAGGAGGGGCCTCTGGAGCAGTACACGGAGCATTAACCGCAGGCGCTCTTACAACAACTTTTACAGCATCACAAGGACTTATGCTTATGCTGCCTAATATGTTCAAGATTGCTGGAGAGATGCTGCCTACTGTATTTCATGTGTCTGCTAGAAGCCTTGCATGCCAATCATTATCGATATTTGGAGACCATTCTGATGTCATGGCAGTAAGAGGTACAGGATTTGCTATGATTGCAGCAGGATCTGTCCAAGAGGTACAAGACCTAGCCATAGTATCTCATCTTGCAACACTTGAATCAAAGATTCCTTTCCTGAACTTTTTTGATGGTTTTAGGACATCACATGAAGTGCAAAAGGTTGAGATTACAGATTATGAAGTTATGAAAAGCATACTTGATATGAAGTATGTTGAAGAGTTCAGAGCAAGAGCACTGAACCCAGAACATCCTGTTGCAAAAGTTGGTGCGCAGAACCCTGATGTGTATTTCCAAGGCAGAGAGACTTCAAACAAGTTCTATGACGCTACACCTGAGATTGTCAAGAAATACATGAAGATTGTTGGAGATAAGATCGGAAGGCAGTATAAGCTATTTGACTACATAGGTGCAAAAGATGCTGAAAGCATAGTCATATCCATGGGTTCTTCTACAGAAGTTATAGATGAGACAATCGAATACATGAACAAGAATGGTGCAAAAGTCGGCGCAATCAAGGTAAGACTGTATAGGCCTTTCTCAGTAAAAGACCTTGTCAGCTCAATACCAAAAACAGTAATGAAGATTGCCGTACTTGACAGGACTAAAGAACCAGGAGCAGTCGGAGAGCCATTGTATGAAGATGTTGTGACTGCATTAAAAGGTAAAGATGTTGAAATTATCGGCGGAAGGTATGGATTATCATCAAAAGAGTTCACACCATCGATGGTCAAGGCAATATTTGATCACCTTGAGGCAGGGGGGGACCATGGATTCACTGTAGGAATAAATGATGACGTTACAAACCTCTCAATTGATGTGAAAGAAGAGATAATAACTGAGCCAGAAGGCACTATCAGGTGCAAGTTCTGGGGGCTGGGAAGCGACGGAACAGTTGGAGCTAACAAAAACTCAATCAAGATAATCGGGGACAATACTGATATGTATGCCCAAGGTTATTTTGAGTATGACTCTAAGAAATCAGGCGGAATTACTAGATCACACCTTAGGTTTGGCAAGCACCCAATAAAATCACCATACCTACTGACACAATCAGATTTTGTTGCTTTGCATAACCCCGCATATATCGGAAGGTATGATATACTAGAAGGTATAACAAAAGGAGGAACTTTCCTATTGAATTCACAGTGGGCTCCTGAAGAGGTATTTGATAATCTCACTAAGGATATGCAAGAGACAATAATCAAGAAAAAGATCAAGGTCTATAACATAGATGCGCTAAAGATAGCAAAGGAAGTTGGGCTTGGCGGTAGGATAAATACTGTCATGCAGGCAGCATTCTTCAAGATTTCTGGAGTTTTACCAGAGGAAGAAGCTATTAAGCTGATCAAAAAAGCCATTGAAAAAGATTTTAAGAGAAAAGGTGAGCACATAGTCAAGATGAACTGGGAAGCAGTTGACAAGGCAAGCGAAGGATTGGTAGAGATAAAGGTGCCAAGCAAGATAGCTAAGTCTGCAGAAGCTGTTAAACTTATCAAAGAAGATGCAGACCAGTTTGCACAGGACATTATCAAACCTATCATGCACCTTAAAGGTGATGATATACCAGTATCAAAGATGCCCTATGATGGTGCTGTTCCGACAGGAACAACCAAGCTTGAGAAAAGGGGAGTTGCACCTGAAGTTCCAAGGTGGCTTTCTGAGAAATGCATACAGTGCGGACAGTGCGCTTTTGTCTGCCCGCACGCTGCAATAAGGATCAAACAGATTGATCCAAAGGACATGAAAGATGCACCAAAAACATTCAAAACCTTAAAATCAATGACAAAGAATGACAAGGATCTTTTGTTCAAGGTGCAGGTGTACCCTGAAGACTGTGTAGGTTGCGGCGTATGTGTTGAGGTATGCCCTACAAAAGAGAAATCCCTACAGATGAAGCCAATACAAGAAGAAAGGGATGCTGGAGAGAATGATAATGAAAAGTTCTTTGATGCATTGCCAGATGTGACTGATGGTGCTGCTGCCAACACTATCAAAGGCAGCCAACTTATTACACCATTGTTTGAGTTCAATGGAGCTTGCGGTGGCTGCGGTGAAACACCATATGTTAAACTTGTTACACAACTTTTTGGAGACAGGATGATAATCGCAAATGCAACAGGGTGCTCATCGATATACGGAGGAACTTTCCCAACAATACCATATTGTAAGAACGAAAAAGGGCAAGGTCCTGCATGGGCAAACTCATTGTTTGAGGACAATGCAGAATATGGGTATGGCATGAGGCTTGCTGTCAATTCAAACAGGAAGCAGCTTCTTAGCAACATAAGATTATTGGTCGAGAAGGAGATATCAGCTGGCCTTAGGGCTGCATTAAAGAAACAGATAGAGGTATGGGATAAGGTAGATAGTGAAGCCAAAGATAATGCACATAAGATCAAACAAATGCTATCAAAGGAAAAAGGTAATGACACTGTTATGAAAAAAGTGATTGAGCTCAAAGATTATCTTGTTGACAAAAGCGTATGGATCTTTGGAGGAGATGGATGGGCATATGATATCGGCTACGGCGGGCTTGATCATGTGCTTGCTTCAGGAAAGAACGTAAATGTTCTGGTTGTCGATACTGAAGTCTACTCTAACACTGGTGGGCAAGCATCAAAATCAACACCATTTGGAGCAGTTGCAAAGTTTGCTGCATCAGGTAAAAAGTCTGGAAAGAAAAATCTTGGACTTATGATGATGACATATGGGAACATCTATGTGGCATCGGTTGCTATGGGTTCAAACAAGATGCAGCTGTTGAAAGCAATGATCGAAGCTGAAAGTTATGATGGGCCATCGATTATCATCGCTTATGCACCATGCATAGCGCATGGGATAGACATGGGCAAGTCACAGCTTGAGGAGAAGAAAGCTGTAGAAGCAGGCTATTGGCCATTATACAGGTTTGATCCAAGGCTTGCTGACCAGGGAAAGAATCCTTTCGTATGGGAAACGCCTGAGCCTAAAGGCAAATACCAAGACTTCCTTTTGGGAGAAACCAGATATAAGAGTCTTGCGTCGGCCCATCCTGACGAAGCAAAAAGACTATTTGAACTTGCTGAAAAAGATGCTAAAAGAAGGTTTGACTCGTTTAAAGAGTTAGCTGAGAGGTAAACAAGATGGAAGATATTTTTGAATATGCAAAAAAGATGGAACTTGATGGTATTGAGATGTATACTAAGCAAGCCGCGAAAACAAAGCTCCCTGGTATAAAGAAGGTATTGATGGTGCTTATCGAAGAAGAGCAGAAGCATTATGAAATATTTGATGCTATGCAAAAGAATGGAGAGTTCAATGTTACTAAGATATTCTCTCTTGATAATGTGAAAAATGTTTTCCAACAGATGAAGGATTCTGGTGAAGGGTTTGATGCCTCAGGAGATGAAATAGCATTCTATAAGAAAGCATTGGAGATTGAGCAGAAAAGCGAAGCATTCTATAGGGCACAAGCTATGAACCAAGTTGATCCAGCAAAGAAAGAAGCGTTAAACTCCATCGCTGATGAAGAGCACAGGCATGGCATATTTATGGATAATATGGTCCATTTCCTAAGCCAGCCAAAGCATTGGGTGGAGAATGCTGAATTTAACCATATGCAGGATTATTAGAATTTAACAAAGCTTTATATCTTTTTATTCATTATAAGGGTTTATGGGCAGCATAGATGATACTGTCAGCTTTGAGGATCCGAACAAGCTAGGCCATGACATGAGGAATCTATTAACTGGTATAGTTGGGAATTCTGACATTTTAAAGATAGAACTTGAAAGAGATGATGAATCTTACCCGAAAGTACAAGCCATTTCTCAATATGCGCACAAATGCATAGAACTATCTGATACGCTTCGAAAGACCCCATTCAACGCTGATACTATCCAGGCAATAGATGGGATTGCAGAAGAGATGGATATTATAATGGTCCAAATAGCATCTACAACCAGCGAACTTCGAGTTGCACAAGAAAGAAACGAGAATGTGAGGCGTTATCTAAGTGAAATAGACATAGCATATAACCGATGCAGGATGTTCCTAAGTGAACTACAAGGCAAAGCCAAACATGTAGTAAAAGACCTGGATGTTAATGTTATTGCCACTGAGGTGGTACATGAGCTGTTCCAGCGTGCTAATTTTAAAGTAGAATTAAATCTTCAAGCAAGAAATTTTGTTTCAGGATATGATCTTTATCTTTATCAGATAATTGAAAACCTAGTATCTAATGCAAAGTATGCTGCTGAGAATAACCAAAATGCTGAACCTAAGGTAAGCATCTCAACTCTGGATCTACCTGTAATAAAAACAGCGAAGATAGGTAACATTATACTAGAGCAAGGAAATTATGTGGTTTTGGCTGTGAAAGATACTGGAGAAGGTATTCCCTATTACCTTGCGAAAAGGATTTTTGAAAGGCATTTCACAACAAAAGGTGAAAAAGGCACTGGTGAAGGGTTAGACACTGTCAACAAAGCCAGATTGTTTCATAATGCCAGACTATATATCACGTCTAATTACAAAGATGGCACATGTTTTGAAGTCATCTTCCATGCGAGCCAAAAGCAGGTGTTAGTGGTAGACAATGAACCCCAGATAGGTGATATCGCATGCAGATTTCTCCATGAATACGGTCATCAAGCACATTATGCAAGGTCATCAGAAGAGGCACTCCAACATCGAGGGATGGATGTAGTACTGCTTGATAACTGCCTGCCAGAGAATTCTGTGGGGCAGATATACGCACTAAATCCTGATGCAGCTTTTATAGCCTTCAGTGGCAGTCCGAGCCCAAGTGCAAAACATTATCTTCCAAAACCATTTAATAAGGAACAGATGGCGGATATTGTACGGGAAACTTGTGTCAACAGACCTACCTGAGATATCAGACATATTCTATTGCTCGATAATTCTTATTGTTAGGCGGTATTGAAAAGTTACTCTTTGCAGAGCAAAGGTTGCCACCGGTTCAGCTTTGATCATTATATTAATAGCAATTTTCTCTCTGGCATGTCGGAAATCGGAGATTTCTGAACACACCAGAAATGTTTGCATTTCTCAGTGCCCTGAAAATTGCCTGATATTTTATCCAATTAGCTTCACTACATTGGTGGCAACCCTGTACTTTTCAATATGGCCTATTGTTAAAAAGATTTAAAAACACAAGGCTAAACTGCAATGATTATGAACAAGTATATATTCACTAATATCTTAGGAGTGTTCATTTTTAACGAACATTATAGGCTTAAGGATAAGATAATGTTCAGTAATCCTGAGGACTACCTGAAAAGGGAGAATATTGTCAAAAGGTTTTCGCAGAGATACCAAGAAGCTGTGGAACCTGAAGGCAAGGCACTTCTTAAGATACTCGACCATTTTAAGGAAAAGCAGTATCACGATAATTTTTACAGACAGAACCTGAACCTTACCAAGAAGCTGATAAAAGAAGCAGTGCAAGGAGATACTTTGGTTATGCAAGCGATAAATTCTGTGGATGATATCAGCAAGATCTCAAATGTTCTCGCAAAAAGGCTTAGAGAGTGGTATGGATATTATAATCCTGAATTTAATGTTGAGAATCCTGAGGCATATGTTGAACTTATCTTGAGGAAAAGCAAGCAGGAACTGATCAAAGAGGGAAATGTTAGCAATCCCATGGGAGCAGAGCTTGAAAAGCAAGATATCATCCCTATAATGGACCTTGCAAAAGAGCTTAAGGTAGTGTATGAGCTCAGGAAAAAGCACGAAGAGTATCTGGATAAGCTGATGATCAAGGTGTGCCCAAATGTGACTGCAATAGTCGGTTCAAAGATTGGAGCAAAGCTCCTTAATCAGGCTGGTTCTTTAAAGTCAATGATGGAGTTTCCTGCATCAACTATACAGCTGCTTGGTGCTGAAAAAGCATTTTTTAGGCACCTTAAGACTGGCGCAAAGTCGCCAAAGTTTGGGTTTATTCACGAACATATCCTAGTATCGAATGCAAAGATGAAAGATAAAGGCAAGGTTGCAAGGGCCATCGCAGATAAGGTTGCGATTGCTGCAAAGATAGACTATTTCAAAGGAAAGTTCATAGGTGATGAGATGAGGAAGAAACTGGAGGCAAAGTTTCGATGAAACTATCAAAGATATTTGAAGTGTATGAAGAAAGAGGAAGGCTTCACACAAAAAATCTTATTCGCGGGAATACTGTCTACACTGAAAGGTTAGTGAAAGAAGCAGGTGAAGAATATAGGGAATGGGACCCAAGAAAATCAAAGCTGTGCGCTGCAATACTGAAAGGATGCACCAATATTGGGATAAGAAAAGGAGACATCGTGCTTTATCTTGGAGCTTCAACCGGGACAACGCCGTCGCATGTTTCTGATATTGTAGGCCAAGATGGATTTATATTTGCACTGGATTTTGCGCCTCGTGTTGTACGAGAGCTTGTTTTTGTTGCTGAGAAAAGAAAGAATATCGCACCGATACTTGCAGATGCAAACAATCCAGAGAGCTTTAAAGACAGGATCAGTCAGGTCGATATCGTCTATATGGATATTGCACAGAAAAACCAAGCAGAGATATTTTTGAAGAACATAAAAGAGTTTCTCAAGCCAGGTGGATATGCACTCCTTGCTGTCAAAGCAAAATCAGTGGATATAGCAAGGAAACCAAAAGCCATATACAATGAAGTCAGGCAGAAGCTAGAAAAGGAAGTCACAATAATAGATTTTAGGACATTGGAACCGTTTGAACTGGACCACTGTATGTTTGTGTGCAAAACAAAAGGCCCATCAGACGAGGTTTCATAAACTTTATAAATGATATATTAGTTCTCGAGAGGGGGATAACAATGCATGTAAAAATTATTGAAAAGGGGACATATAAGCTAAAGAAGGGGCTAGCTGAGATGCTTAAGGGCGGCGTGATAATGGACGTTGTTACTGTTGAGCATGCAAAGATCGCTGAGAAAGCCGGAGCTGTTGCTGTAATGGCGCTTGAAAGGGTTCCTGCTGATATAAGGGCAAAAGGAGGAGTTGCAAGGATGTCTGACCCTAAGCTGATAAGGAGCATCATGAGCGCTGTTTCTATACCAGTCATGGCAAAATGCAGGATAGGACATTTTGCAGAAGCTCAGATCCTTGAAGCTATAGGTATCGATTACATTGATGAATCTGAAGTCTTGACACCTGCAGACGATAAGTATCATGTTGACAAGAGCAAGTTTAAGGTACCTTTTGTTTGCGGTGCACGTGACCTTGGAGAGGCGCTCAGAAGGATAAATGAAGGAGCTGCTATGATAAGGACAAAGGGAGAAGCTGGAACAGGTAATGTTGTAGAGGCTGTTAAGCATATAAGGACAATAAATGAGCAGATTTCACAGCTTGCTGCTGTAAGTGAAAAAGATCTTAAACAGGCAGCTGACAAGATGCGTGTGCCCATGGAACTATTAAAGGAGACAATAAAATTAGGAAGACTACCTGTTGTAAACTTTGCAGCAGGAGGCATAGCAACACCAGCCGACGCTGCGCTGATGATGCAGCTTGGAGTTGATGGAGTTTTTGTCGGTTCAGGGATATTCAAGTCAAAGGACCCAAAAGCTCGGGCAAAGGCGATTGTTGAAGCTACGACACATTATAATGATCCGAAGATTATCGCAAAAGTATCAGAAGGCCTTGGAGAACCGATGAAAGGCTTAGAGATTTCTACACTTGATACAAGAATGGCAGACAGGGGATGGTAATGAAAGTTGGGGTTTTGGCCCTTCAAGGATCATTCAAGGACCATGTTGAGATGCTGAAAAAGTGCAATGTTGAACCGATAGAGGTCAGGCTGCCAAGAGATACAGAGGATATTGAAGCATTGATAATTCCTGGCGGAGAATCTACCACAATCATCAAGCTACTCATAGAGTATCAGCTGGATATCATAATCAAACAAAGACATTCTGAAGGGATGCCTATATATGGCACATGTGCTGGCGCAATAGTTCTTGCAAAAGAGATTGTAGGAAGCAAACAGCCAACACTTGGACTTATGGACATTTCAGTCAAAAGAAATGCTTATGGAAGGCAGATCGAGAGTTTTGAGGCTATGATAGATATTGAGAAGATAGGTAAGTTCCCAGGAATCTTTATACGGGCACCCATAATTGAAGCAACATCAAATGGAGCAAAGGTTATTGCCACTCTTGAAAATAAAGCAGTGATGGTAGAGCAAGGGAATATTTTAGTGTCAACGTTCCACCCTGAGTTGACTGATGATGTGCGAGTGCATAAATATTTCTTGTCCAAGATTATTAGATAAATGATGGACATTGTCCATAAGTTTATTTTTATATATGGACATTGTTTATATTACTGATTAAAGTTGGATATTATTATCACATAAACAACATTATATACAGAAAATGTCCGCAATTATCCGATAATCTTGGACAGCAGATTGCAGGTGTTGCATACATCATTTGCAGAAGGCTCACCGCACTTCTTGCATACCTTTACTTCTCCCTTGTATTTAGACTTTAGAGAAGGCAGAATCTCAAGGAAACTGTTTACAATGCCGTTCTTTGTTCCGCTGTGGTGCTTATCAAAATCGTCAAGCATGATACCAACCTGTCTCCTATATGCATCTACCCTGCAAGGGCATTCATCGTATAAGACAGGGAAGTTCAACAGATTTGAGAAAAGCTTGCTTTCTTCTTCTGTGCAGAAATATAGTGGCTTAATCCTTGGGATAAACCCTTTTTGCGCCTTTATTCCTGTTACAGGACCAAGCCTTGGAAGCACTTTGGCACTATTCTTGAACATGTTCATAATGATAGACTGCGCTTCATCATCAAGGTTATGGCCTGTTGCAAGCTTTGTAGCTTTGAGCGTCTTAGCATACTTGTTAAGGATGTATCTTTTCATTATGCCGCAGATGGTGCAGCTTTTCCACTTGATATCTTTTTCTCTTAAAGAATCCCTGATATAACAGACGCCATAGCCAAACTCTTTCTTGAATGATGTCTCATGGAGTTTGATGCCATTATCCTTGCAGAATTTTCTGATGTTTTTTTGGTTGATCTTGCTGTATTCGCCGATCTCTACGTCGATGAAAAAGGCTTCAACTTCTGCTCTTGCTTCCTTTACAATCTTTGAAAGAAGGTATAAGGCTACTGTGCTATCTTTTCCACCAGAGCATGCAACAAGGATCTTGTCACCCTTCTCGATCATCTTGTTTGTCCTAGTGGTCTTTCTGACCTTTCGTTCAAAATATTTGAGAAATTTATCCTTTGTCAGCTTTTCTCCGCTTGGTAATGTAAATACAGTTTTCATAATTCATCCAGATTAAAGTGAGTTTTTAAAGGTTTAGTATGACTCAGCCACTTAATTGTCTGCGATAGATTACACCCAATCCTCTTTAAGGACATCTCCTTTTATGCCAACAATAATGTGCTTGATAGGAATGTTTCTTTCTGCCTGCTCTCTTGCCTGTTTTGCAATCTCCAAAAGGCCTTGGCAGCACGGGACTTCTATTGTCATCACAGTAAGGGTATTGATTTTTGCAGAATCTATAAGGGCTATCAGCTTATCGGTATATACCTCTTGGCCTGAATCCAGTTTAGGGCAGGCTATCGCAAGGCTCTTTCCCTTAAGGTGGTCCTTATGGAAGTCTGCAAGCCCAAAAGCTACACAATCAGCTGCAAGAACAATGTCAGATGGGTTATAAATAAAAAAAGGAAATAAGATTATTTCTTTTTCTTCTTGGTCTCTGTCTTTGCAGTTTCAACCTTGCATTCATCACAACTGCTGCTGCAGATGGCTGCAAGCCCTACAAGCAAGATTATCGCTGTACTCCAGCTGATGCCCCAAAATGCCCATATCTTTAGGTCCTGCAACAGGAATAGTACTCCTAATACTAGAAGCAATAATCCCATAAGCCTGCCACATTTTTCACACATGCACATTTAAATCACCTCTTTAGGCCATATCTTAGCTGATCAATATTTAAGACTTTCTATAGCATATTTTGTGATATTCTACCCAAATTAATGCATCACAACCTCTTTGCTTTCAGATGTAGAGAGTTTGCTACCACGCTGACTGAGCTGAAAGCCATGGCTGCTCCTGCAATCATCGGATTTAACAGTCCCATTGCTGCAAAAGGGATTCCTAGAGTGTTATAGAACAATGCCCAGAACATGTTCTGCCTTATCTTTGCCATGGTCATCCTACTGAGCTTGATTGATCTTGGAACATCCAAAAGGTCGTTTCTCATAAGTACAATATTTCCGGTTTCCATGGCAACATCTGTGCCAGAACCCATGGCTATGCCAATATCTGCCTGCGCAAGCGCTGGAGAGTCGTTAATTCCGTCGCCTACCATCGCAACCTTACCTTTTCTTTGCAACTTTTTCACATACTTTGCTTTATCTTCTGGAAGAACATCTGCAAACACATGATTTATGCCAGCCTGTTTTGCAATGGCATTAGCTGTCCTTTTGTTATCGCCAGTTATCATATATACAAATATGCCCATATTCTGAAGTTTTGTTACTGCAGCTCTTGATGTTTCTTTTATAGTATCTGCCACTGCGACAATGCCTAGCACCTTTTTCCTGCTTCCAAGGACCATAACTGTCTTTCCTTGTTCTTCAAGCTCATGGATGCTTGTTACTGCTTGCCGATCAACTTTTAGGTTATATTTAGCCATCAATCTTTCATTACCAAAATAATAAATTTCCTTGCCTAACTTCGCAGTTATACCATGTCCAGGTATTGCTTTAAAGTTTGTGGCTTTCTTTAGTTTAGATTTTTTCTCCTTAGCTTTATTCACAATCGCTTCTGCCAAAGGATGCTCTGAGCCTTGCTCGATTGATGCTGCAATCTCCAGTAACTTAATTTCCGATACTGATGCTAGCGGCACCAAATCAGTCAGAGAGGGTTTACCTTTTGTTATCGTCCCTGTCTTATCAAATATTACATATTTTAATCTATGAGCTGTCTCAAGAGCGTCACCGCCTTTTATCAGTATTCCCTTAGTTGCTCCTTTGCCAGTACCGACCATTATTGCAGTCGGTGTTGCAAGCCCAAGTGCGCAAGGGCATGCAATGACAAGCACTGATACTGCAGCGATAAGGCCTAAAGAGAATTCCTTTCCCAAGATAAATGTCCATGTTATGAATGTTGAGATTGCAATAAGGATAACAATCGGAACAAAGTATGCAGATACGACATCAGCGAACCTTTGGATAGGCGCTTTCTTACCTTGAGCATCCTCAATCAGTTTTATTATCTGGGAAAGTGTGGTATCCTTGCCTATCTTTTCTGCTTTGAAGGTGAATGTGCCATTTTTGTTTATTGTTGCACCGATGGCTTTATTGCCCTTCTTTTTTTCAATTGGGATGCTTTCTCCAGTTATCATGCTTTCATCCACAGAAGAATAACCTTCAAATATTGTACCATCAACTGGGATTTTCTCACCTGGCTTTACAATCACGATATCGCCAACCTTGACATCATCAACAGGAATCTTTTGTTCTTTGCCATTTCTTATGACTGTCGCAATCTTTGGACTAAGGTGCATAAGTTTTCTTATGGCTTCTGAAGTCTTGCCTTTTGCGACTGATTCTAGCAATTTTCCCAAGATTACTAATGTAATAAGCACTGCTGATGCTTCAAAATACTGGCCCATGCCATTCGTGAAAAGGACTACGTAAACACTATAAAAATAAGCTGCGCTAGTCCCAACAGCAACCAGGGTATCCATATTTGCACTCTTGTTCATCAACGCTGCCCACATGCCGCGGTAGAATTGCGCACCTACATAGAACTGGACTGGTGTTGCAAGCGCCCAGAGTATGTATCCTTCGTACGGGATCTTTATCTTCAGCCACATTGACAAGACCATGCTGATCGTCAATGCTGGAACAGCAAAGAAAAGGCCTGTATAGAACAGTCTTTTCATGTGATCTACTTCTGCCTTTCTCTTTTTTGATTCTGTATCAGCAGATGATTTTGTGCTTAAGGAGGCTTCATATCCTTTTTTCTTGATGTTATTGATTATTCTTGTCTCATCAAGTTTGGATTCATCGAAATTAACTGTAGCTTTCTCTGTTGTGAGGTTTACAACTGCATCTTTCACTCCGTCAAGCTTTGACAAGCCCCGCTCTATCACAGTAACGCAGCTCTGGCAATGCATACCTGATATTGAAAGGTCTATCTTTTTCATGTTTCTTATCCTCCGCAGCCGCAGCCGCCACCACTACCACCGCATGAACCCCCTACTGGCGCTGGCACAGCATTCAGCTCTTTTTGCACTTCAGCTGTATCAGTGATATCAATATCATCTTTTACCACAAATGTTCCCTGGATCATTCCCATCCAACAACTCCAAGGGATAATCCCAGATTCTGTCGGAGTGAACTCAATTGTCTGTTCGCCAGGCTTAATATCAAACTTTAAACCATACTTTGGCACCTGTATCGCGTTATTGCAGCCAGTGATCTC
>JAHJBD010000075.1 GCA_018813725.1 Nanobdellota archaeon
CAGCTGGCTTTGGAGATATTTTCTTTCCTCTAATTTTCTGTTATCATCTTCTGTTGAGACCCTATCTACTAAAGATATTGCAAGTTCGTACAAAGAAGCTAAATTTACATAATCGTTAAGCCTGGAATCATATGACGCTGCTGACATGGGATTTGCTACTTTTACTTCATATAATCTCACAAGCTCAGGGAGTATTGTCTCAACCCCTGGCCCTGCAATTTTATGTGCAAAGTTATCACGCCAGAGATTATCCGGCATTTTCCTATGAAGATAAAGATGTGTCAGCAGTCCGGCAGAAATATCTCCTTTGGAAAGTATCTGATTAAGTGCTGTCCTGAAATAGCTTCCTGTTTTCCTGACTTTTATGCCTGATATGAATTGATTTAAATTTGCGGTTTCTTCAGTGCCAAATGAGCTATATAAAAGTTCAGGTAGTCTTAATTGGTAGTTATCGATAGCCGAGAGATCAATGATATGGTCAGCATTACGAATGCCTCTATGAACCTTAAGCTGGAAAATCTCTTCAAAAGTGTGCTCGGCGTCTGTAGTTTTTCCGCCAAGCACTTGAGCAACACCAAGGAGTTCAAGCAAATGTATTGATTCGGGAGCAATTTCAGAGGATGCTAGATATTCCAAAATCCTTGATTCAGCTGCACCATGTCTTCCGCGAACGGTATCAATCATGCTCAAATAGTAGACTGCTTGCAGATTTGCATAATCTTCTTCAGCTGGACAAATAACATCCTTCTTTGGCCTACCATGCGCATCAATCTTAAGATATTCCTTATATGGTGCAAGCGCATTCTCAAGTTGGCCCCAATTAGTTACACCTTTTAAGCCATTCTCCCTAAATTGTTTTCTTCTGTTTGCCCGAAGTTGTTTAACCAAGTCTGGATCTAAGGGCCTAGGAGCCCCATAATCTCTGTCCATGACTTTGGCAAAGATTGCCTCTGCATCCTGGATCCTGCGCAAGTTAAGAAGTGTGACACCTTTTGCAATCAACGCTTTAGGGAGATAACTGTAACTTTTCTCTCTCAGGTCATATAATAGGGCCAGATCAAACTCACTAAGTGCCAATTCATGAAGAGACCTGTCGTTATTGGCAATATTATTAGACTCAACCCCAGTCATGAAATGCTTCTCTGCTTCCATATGGGATATATCTAAAGATGGAAGTTCAGCTATATTGATCTTAATATCCCCTTCTAGGCACATTACTATATCATCTAGCATTCACTCACCATCATACCACCCCGATTTTTTGATGAGATCTGATTATTATATGAAATCCCTGCTTGAAGGATTTACAAAGATACCCATGTGATATATCCTATCATATATCCCGTATAGGTAAGTCATAATGATCTTGTCTGAGTTTGGATCAGTTGCCAAGGATTTGATGTTTTGCTCTAAGCCTTTACGATAATCATAAAATTGCACAAAATCCTTTGTGTCAAACTTGTATAATAATTGATAATAGGATTTCAGGTAGAAAAATATGCTTTCATAGACTGCAACCTCTTTCTTGTTGAGTGTCTTTTTAGAACTCTCAAGATGCTCTGCAACGTCCGCATAGTGGTCAAGCACCTGCTCTATGCCCCAGATAGTAGTGAAAAGAGCATAAGTCTTCTTTTTATTTTTATAGCCATACAGATTAAGGCCCCTAAGACAGAAGTGGATAAGTTTTGAACTTATCTTCTCTGCGTTGACCAGATTGCCTAATCCGACCAGATCACCTGATTTAAGGTATTCAATGCTTTCCTGCACAGAGTTGATCAGCATCAAAAAGATCCTTCTTATGAGCACATCAAGTTCTTCATTTTCACCACGGGCAATGTTTTTGATTACTACCTGGTTCTTTCTTTGGTCAACAATCTCAAGCCCATGCAGCCTTTCAACTCCGTCTTGCACCAGGTCAATCACTTTTGGATCATTATAGGAAATCCTTAGCTCATCAATCCCCTCTATATAAGGAATCTCGAGGCTTCTTTTATGAAATTCTTTTGCTGTGTTAAATGATATGTCCATGCTCTGAGGCTGATGAGATATAGTAGAAGGGGATAAAATAATAGAATGATCAGATTCTGTGAGCTCAATCTCATGACCTTTCAAGATATTATTTTTTTTAGCCCATGCAGCAGGAAGTGAAACCATAAGAGTTGCCGGACCGATTTGTGAGACTTTTCTCTTCAACAAGATCACCTAAATAATATAAAATGGA
>JAHJBD010000076.1 GCA_018813725.1 Nanobdellota archaeon
ATCCTTTTTTTTCAAGTTCTGTTCTTAATTCCAAATAATTATATATCTCGCCATTAAATACTATTGTCACCTTTGAATCTTTTAATAATCCTTTTTTATGCTTGTCAGAAGAACACCCGCTGTCTTTGGAGTAAAACATGGGTTGGTGACCTTTTTCATTTAGATCAAGGATAGATAATCTTACATGTCCAAGGGAAACATCATTATCACAAAAGATACCCTTGTCATCAGGACCTCTATGTTTAATCGCGTTGTTCATTAGACTTATCAGTCTTTTGTCAACAAAATTAAATCCATTTATTCCACACATCTGTAATAAGAGCATCTTTAAAAAGCGTTTTTTTATTATCGAAAAATTTACTAAGAATTTTCTTGGGGTTTAATACACCAACCTTCAGATTGGATTTAGCTCCAAATAGCAAAGTATAGTTATCCTTTCTAGTATCAAATAGACCTAATACTTTCAATAATCTTTTCCAGTTCTTTCTCAACCTGTTTCTTGTCCATATTAGAAATATCTGATTTTTCCTTGAACTTGGTTAAACTCGTCCTGAAGCTTTTGGCTTGCTTTAAGAAATGTTTCTGAAGAATATTAGAGTCATTTAGCTCAGCAACCAGGTTTTCTGCCTGGGCAACGCTGAGCTTTTCCTTGATTATCTTGTTTATGATGTATTTTTCTTTGGATTTGTCTTTAAGCCTATACAAGACAGCTGCAACAACCCTTTGGGATATCCTGCCTTGCTTAATAAGGTTCATTGTCTCAGGGCTTGCGTTAAGTATCGCTAAAGTCCTGCAGATAAGATTGTTGCTTAGGCTGAGATATCTTGCCAGTTCGTACTTTGATATACTTTTTAGCTCCAGCAGTTTTTGGAATGCCTGTGCGCGCTCCAGAAGGCTGATATGTTTTGAATGCAGGTCAGAAACCAGCTGTTTTTCAAGCTCAAAGATCTGGTTGGTGGTCCTTCTTATCACAGGCACTTTCTGCAGTGATGCAAGCTTTGCAGCCTCAAACCTTCTTGTGCCCAGGATAACTTCATTCTTGCTATTGATCTCCAAGGGCTGAAGGATGCCGAAAAGTTTTAGGTTTGCTGCCATCAATGAGATATCTTCCCTGTTGATGCTTTTTCTTACCCGATCTTTGGGCAATTTAAGCTGGGTAATCTGTATGAATTCTATGTTTTCCACATTCTTTAGACCGCAGTCTGCAGCGTCCAATCTTTTATATTTATCTATGCTCATATTCAACCATGGTACAATAGTCTAATATACTATATAAAACCCCCTAAAAGGTAATAAGGGGTATTATTTATAAATATTACTGATATAGAGTGTTTATATTTAAAGCTAATAATTCTCAGGCCATACTCCAGTCCAGCGGTATTTGTGGCCAGGGTATTTCTTATGTTTCTCTATTAGCCCTTGTTTTATCAGGTCATTAAAGGCCTGGATCCATATTCTCGGCTTGTTGTCAAATATATTTTCAGGTGCCCATTCGTCTTTATAGAAATATCTGAACATGTGCATTATCTCTGCAGTCGCTTGGGTCTTGTCCATAAGGATTTCTAGGTCATCATGATATTTAAAGCTATTGAACAAAAAAGTTTATATATCATTAAGAATAAATTTATCCAAGATTTATGAGGTGATAATATGAAATATATTGGAATAATATTGATCTTATTGGCTTTGGTTGGTTTGATTGGGTGCTCTTCAAGTACCAAATCAGCTAATGATGCTTTGGAAGCAGATGAAAGTGCAGTAGATGCTGTTTCTGAAGAAACTGCTGATATTGAGCCTGTAAAGGTTGATACTGATGCAGACCAAGAGCCTGATTTTATGGTTGAGAAAAAGGATGACATTGTGGAGGTTACTGTCCCTATTGAGAATAAACCAGTTACAGGTGAATGGTGTGTTCCTGGCTCAACGTATTCTTATGAACAAGAGGATGCAGCTACAACAGCTACAGTAATCGGTATGACTTCTTACAAAGGCGGATCTTTCTGCCAGGCACTGTCATCCACCAAGATAGAAAGTCCAATCGGCGACATAGTAACTGATACTACATACTTTTTCAACGCAGACCAGAGCGAGTTTTGGATAACGACAACCACAACATCACCGATGATGCCAGAGCCTCAGGTAAATGAAGTGCATATTGTTGATGGAGAAGTTGCTTAAACCCTAATTTCTTTCTTTTTTTGGTCTTTATTTTATGATTGTAGATGCCCCGGGCGAGATTCGAACTCGCGTCTTTGCCTGTCTCCAGAAATATCTCGAGAGGGCAAAATGATTGGCCG
>JAHJBD010000077.1 GCA_018813725.1 Nanobdellota archaeon
GATATTTGTTTTCTCAATCTTTGCTATCTCTATCAATTTTTGGGCAATGACATAACGGTCTGCGCACATCAGTGGATATTCTCCTTGGTATAGAGCGTTGAATTTAATTATGTACTTTATTATCTGTTCGTAAATATCTTTTTGAGCGTCAATTGTGTAATGCTTTACTGCTCCTAGCTGTTTAGCTTTGGTTTCAATCTCATCTAGTTTTTCTTTGCTAAACCCTCCGGTATCTACTGTGACTGTAATTACATCATAGCCTTGTTCCATTAGATAAGGGATGCAAAAGGTTGTGTCAAGGCCTCCTGAAAATGCTAGTATAGCTTTCATTCTTTTTCACCTATCAAAGTTTTTAATATCGCTTTCTGGACATGAAGACGGTTTTCTGCTTCTTCATACACCAGTGAATTTTTTGAGTCAATCACTTGGTCAGTGACTATCATGTTTCGACGGACTGGTAGGCAGTGGCTGAAGTATGCTTGTTTTGGCATATTCTCTTTGTTAACTATCCAGTTTTTGTGCTTATCTTGGATAGTTTTGTTGTAATTTCCGTATTGTTCTAAAGAGCCCCAACTTTTTGCATAGACAAAGTCTGCATCTTTGAGGTCTTGTGTGTGTGTCTGTTTGAAATTTGCATTGTTTTTCTTGCAATTGTTCTTGGACTGCTTTATGTAATCTGGATCAAGGTCATACCCTTCTGGGTTTGCGATAGTTATGTCCATCCCAAACATTGATGCTATCATTGCTGCTGAGTTAGCGACTGCTGTGTTCAAGGGTTTTGGATGGTATGCCCAGGTTAGCACGAACTTTTTTCCTTTTGGATCGCCTAATTTTTCTATTATGGTCTGCATCATCGCTAAGGCTTGGCATGGATGTGATATTGTCTCCATGTTGATTACTGGCTTATCAGACCATTTTACCATGTTTTTTAGTATCTTGTCTTTCTTTTCTTCATTCCAGTCTTTGAATTTTGGGAAGCATCGCAATGCTAATGCATCTCCATATTTGCACAATACTTTTGTAGCGTCTTTCAGATGCTCTTCTGCATCCTTGTCCATGATGGCTCCTTCTTCAATCTCTAAGCCCCATGAACTTTTACCTGGCTCTATTGATATGTTATGGCCGCCAAGTTGATGCATGGCAAGGTCAAAGCTGGTTTTTGTTCTTGTTGAGGGATTCATAAATATGCTTATCAGTGTCTTTTGTTTCAACTGGCTGCCGAAGGGTTTTGCCTTGAAGCTTTTTGCCAGTTCCAATAATTTTTCTAGTTCTTGTTTTGTATGGTTTTCTATTGCTGTAAAGTGTTTCATATTATCACCTTTAGAATTGTAAATGAAAAAGTCTACTGTCTTCTAATAAAAGAATTCTTCACGATGTTGGACAGTGTTGATTTTTTCATAAATCATAATATTTCGTCCTGATTTAAATAATTATTGACCTATATGGAACTGTTATTTTATATTTGTTCCAAATGGAACAAATTAGTTAAATTTATATATTCTGTGGTGTTATTGTATTTTATGACTACAACTGAACTTACAGAAAAATACATATCTGAGCATAAATCAATCAAAGATTGCCTGAAGAAAGGTTTGATAAATTATTCTGCTTTGTCTAGGCTTATCGCCAAAGAATTAGGTATTGAAAAGAGCACTTCTCGTGAGGCTATATTGATCGCTGCTCGTCGTTTCAAGGAAAAGATCAAGGGAACTGCACTTGAAGATAAGATAATTGGGTTGTTCAAGAAAAGCAATATTGAGATAAAGAACAATATTGTGATCTTTACAATTGAGAAGGATGTCTATCCAGACAGCTTGGTTGAGATTGAACAAAAGATCAAGAAGGAGAAAGGGATATTTTTTTCAATTGAAGGGACTAAGACTATCACTGTGATTGTGCAGGATCATTACTCTTCTTTATTTTCTAAGCTTAAGACTAAGATAATGTTAAAACAAGATAAGCTTGTTCTGATAACTGTGTCAAGCCCTGGTATTGAGTCTGTTCCTGGTGCAGTCAATTACCTGTCTGGACTTTTTTCAGAGCATGAGGTAAATATAGAAGAGTTCATGAGCTGTCATGATGATACCCTTATAGTCATAAATTCAAAGGATTTTCAGAAAGTGATGGAGTTTCTAAATTTTTAAGCACTATAGCTTTAATATTCTTAGGGCCTATAAAATTTATAACTTACTTACCTTAGGGACTACATAATCTCTTGGCATCTATCAACAGGTCAGAAGCGATGTAAGAATACCCTTTATGCTTTTTAAGAAGCATATCTCCTAAAACTCCGTTTATATAGCTTGCGTTAATGGCTGATTGCGTATTAGTTAGTCCTTGCGCCTTAAAACCTGCGGCAAGTCCAGCTAGAACATCACCTGTGCCAGCTTTTGTCATACCTGGGTTTCCTGTCTTGTTGTAGAATGTTTTATCTTTAGTTATTATCTGGTCAACTTTTCCCTTCAAAAGGAGGGTATTGTTTCTTAGATATTTCTTGTAATTGGTGATAGTTAATCTGGAGTTTTTCAGTAATATCTCAAACTCTCCATGGTGGGGTGTGAGGATGGCGTTGTCAACATCCTGCAAAGAGATTGATTTTATTGCGTCAGCATCTATGATCAAAGTTTTGGTTGATTCTCTTATGTATTTTTTACAAAATGTTTTTGCGTGCATCCCTATGCCGTTACCTATCAATACAGTTGAGTAACCTTTTTCTTCTTTGAGGATGTCTTTTGCTCTTGAAGCGCAAAAATCATCGCCTTTGTATTTTTTTACGACCAGATCAGGGGAAAGTGCGTTTATTGCCCAACCCACTTTTTCAGGGACAGCGACTGTTACCCAGTCTACACCTGTTCTTAATGCTGCTATGCCTGCTAATGCTACTGCTCCAACATAATCTTTACTGCCTCCTATTATCAGCAGTTTTCCGTTATCTCCTTTGTGGCTGCTCGCTGCTCTTTTAGGAAGGACTATGTCTTTTTTGGTGATGTATGGCATAACTTATATCTGGTTGAATTAGTATAAATATGTTATGGTAAAATATTTAAATGACTGAGCTTTGTATGTGGTTATGGAAATTCTAAAGAATGATGTAGCACAAGGGATAACACTTGGAGAGATTGTCTCAAGGGCTAATAGCAGATTGATTGAGTATACTAATGCTGTCTCTGATATAAACCGATATGTCTATGCATTAGCAGCTACTGGGGAAAAGGCCTATAGGATACATCTTGGCAAGAAGAAATTTCTAAGAAGCTATTCAGATATATTAGCTTTTTTTAAACAGATCATGAAGCCCATAAATGAAATGAAATATGATGAACAGACAGCACAAGGTTTGTTTGAAAGGTTTAGGGCTCAATCTAATCAGCTTGTTGGTGAGTTAGAAGTGCTCGCCAAGATGGTTAGTTCAGGTAATCTAGTGACAAAGGCTAAAGGGCTGGTGCAAGCGAATTTTAAGACTATACAAAGAGTATTTCGAACAGGCATAACCAATGATGTCAAAAGGCTATCTAGGGATATTGCCAAGTTTATCAGGGTGCTCGAAGGTAGTGAATTTAGGGCCAGGTTTTATGCTATGCAGAATTCACAGGGTAAAAGGAAAAAGAAGAAACTGGCTCATTATCTTAAGCATCTTTTAGGAAAAGACAGTGCATATTTTATGGACCTGCACAGAAAATCAATGGATATCATGCAGCTGATCGCATTATCAGATATTACAAGAGAGCTGGAAAGTAATTTTACTGCGATAATCAATCTATTGAACAATACTGGAAGGGTTGTTAAGATGCAGACATTAACTCCTGCTTATGATGATAAGACGCAAGTTCTTCATATCCTGCCAAAGACACAGAGCCAATTGATGGCTAGGGGCAATTCTGTGAATAATGGGATAGTATCTTCTTTTGGAGTAGAATTGGATCATATACAGGGGAAAAGGGCTAGGCTTAAGATGTTACTAAATAAATATACTGATGAACTTAAATCGCAAAGAGAGAAGATTGATTCTTTTGCAAGAAAGATTGAGTTTACAAGATATTTTGGCGCTTATATCCAGACACAGAAAGAGCTTCTTACAAGAAGCTTTAGGCAAAGACTTGAGCAGGAGATGAGCAAGTCCAAATTTAATATGCCTGGACATGTTGCTGTTGCTATACCGCTTGATTACAAGCCTGCAAAAACTCGGGAAGAAAAACAAGAGTACATCCGGTTTGCTCCAGTTATCTACAGATTGTTTTGGCTTGAATGGGCTGTTGGTAAAGGTATTGCTATAGCTCTCAGGGAGCTTGATGGTAGGGAGAAATGGATCAAAGACCAGATGGCTAATCCTGTATATAAGATCGCTTAAAGTGAATTAAGAACGTCGTCAATCTCTGCTTGATAGTCTGCTGGTACTTGTGCTGATGCTATAGCTTCTCTTACTGGGTCTTTTTGACCTTGCCTGTAATGGCTTAAGTATCCATAAAGCATAGGTACCCAATCCATTGGATCAGCACGGATTCTTGAACACTCAACAGCTAGCGTCCTTACTGCTTCTGGCATTGTTGTTGGATCTGTAAGCAAATGCGCTTTTTGGTCTATCTTAGCATCAATTGTTGTGTTGAAGGGAATTACATCTGCCATATCTTAGTTATAGGAGAACCAGTATATAAATGTTTCGTTTTAGTACTACTTTTTAGTGATTAAAATTTATTATAATCCAATATCTCTTTTACTTCTTTTCTTGGTTTTGGTTCAGGTGTTTCATCTGGAAAACCAATTACTATCGGCATGACTATCTCTAGATTGTCTGGGATATTGCACATGGTTCTTAATGTTTCAATGTTTTCAGGTAGCATGAGTGCGCCTAGGCATAAAGAGCCTAATCCAATATCTGTTGCTGCTAAAAGGATGTTCTGGATTGCAAAAGAACAATCCACTTTTGCCCAAGGTGTCTTTTCTGATAATACTAAAATGATGTTTGTTTTTTCTAAGAATGAGGTGTCTTGAGGATAGATCTTTAATTTATCCCTGGCTTTTGCGTACATCTCTGCAATCTGTTTTAGCTTAGTCTTATCTTGAATTGCTATAAAATGCCATGGCTGACTGTTCATGCCAGAAGGTGCAAATCTTGCTGCGTCTATCAGTTTTTCAATGATATCTTTTGATATAGGTTTATCTTGGTATTTTCTAATAGATCTTCTTTTCTTTATGGCTTCTGATGTTTCCATATCATTGTGGTAGAAGAAAGTGTTTATATATCTTATCACTAAACTAAATATTATGCCACGTTATCCAAGAATATCAGACACTCCTGACAGGTTTGATAGATATGGGAATAAGCTTTGCAGGAATTGTGATGAAACTGTAAGTGAGGGAAGAAGGCATTACTGCTCTGAGAAATGCATGGAGGAGTTCAACAGGAACAATTCATGGTTTTTTGTACGGAAGGATGTTCTTAGAAGGGATAAGTATAGGTGCAGTATCTGCAACAAATGTTTCAGAAAGGCTTTCCTTGATGTTGACCATATAATCCCAGTTAGGATGGGTGGAAAATTCTTTGAGAAAGCAAACCTTAGGACATTATGCAAGGAATGCCATAAGGCAAAGAGTAAGCTTGATAGTGAAGCGCTTTCTGGTCTATAATTGTTTAATACCAATATCTACAATAACAGTCTTCTCAGGATCCAGCCCTGGCTTGATATCGTGAAATGTTACTGTAAGGTCAGCCTCTACATATTTGTTTGCTTTCTTGCCTGTGTTTGGGTCAATTCCTGTAGGAACATCAATAGACAGTTTGAAAGCTTTGCTTTCATTGATCTTATCGATCACTGCTGCCATGGTGTCTTTTATATCTCCTTTTGTGCCTGTGCCTAAAAGCGCATCAATGATTATATCATAGCTGTTAAAGTCAATCAGGTCAAGCTCGTAATAAGATATGTCAAAGAACTGGATCTTTGGATTTTTCAATACAATGTCATAATTTGCTTTGGCTTCTTCTTTAAGCTTTTCTTCATCACCGATAAAATATATGTCTACTTCGCATTCTTTTGAAAGGTATTCTGCAGCGACAAAACCGTCTCCGCCATTGTTTCCGTGGTGACATACCACTAAGATCTGCTTTCCTTTAAGGTCATAAATCTTTTTCAGCTGTTCGTATATGCCTCTGCCTGCGCTTTGCATAAGCGTAATCTTTGGTATTCCGCATGAATCTTCTAATCTTTTCATCTCTTCAACTGAGATCATCTTTCACTTTCTCCTTGGCATGGTGATTTGTCTCAAAACAGTGTATGAGGTTATCCTTATCTTCTTTTGTCATTTCTTTGATCTCAACCAAAAAGTCCATAAAATCGATCTTCTTTGAATTGTCTATACGTTTTAGAAGAAGGTCATATGGATAGTTCATGGCTGGTCTGATCTTTTTCTCTTTTACCAGTGTTAATATCATGTTATTGATCCATTGCGTTATCAGGTCTGACTGAAGCACTGAAAGGAAAGAATCTCCAAATTTTTCTTTTAGCTGCATGGTAAGTTTTTTCTTATCAAACTTTTCAAGGTTGTCAAGGATATTCGCCATCGATGGGCAGCCTGCAAACATCTCATTTATTGCAAACTCTTCTAATTTAAGGAAAGGGCCGTGCTGGAATGGAAACATCTTGCATACAAAGCCGCGTTTTTCATAGCTTTGGCACTGGTTACCTTTCATGAAAGTGCAGAAATCTGAGTCAATGGAATAGCTGACGATTATCGCTTGGTTAGAGTCAAGGTCAAATATCGCTCTTGAGGGCCTGATCTTATGCTCAATACCTTTTTCTGTTGCATCTTTGATTAGCTTTTTTGCTTCAAAGTCCCATAATGGAAAAGCGATTCTTTCAACTGGTATCAAAGATACCATGGGAAGTGCGCCAAAAGAATATTTTCTCAGCTCTTTCTTTTGCTTTTCAGTCAAGAACCCGCGTATATTTTTGCAGCATGTTGCGCAGTTAGAGCATTTGAATTCGTCCATGAGAGAAGGTAGATTGTCAGTTTTATATAGTTTATGTTAGGCGTGTCTGTCTTACCATGCTCTTTTTTCTTGTATCTGGATCAATGGAATAAAAGTCTAGCAAAGGTTTGAATATTTTACTATAGTATGCCTGGCCCTGGAATGTTGGCTCCACTGTCATCCTTACACCTCTTCGAACGCGCAGCATGCCATTATCTTCAAGTCTTCTGACTATTGTTTTTACTTGCTGATAATCTTCAGATGTATATAATTGGCTCATCCTTGTCACATGAAATTCGTAGATCGCTTTGACTGTCCTTACAACTTGTTCTGTGTACCTGATACCCTTGAAAAGATCAGGATGAGAATCTGATATTGCTAGATATGTTGCGCAAGCTGAGAGTTTTTCACCTCTCCTCGTAAGTTCCATCACTTGGTTATGTCTGCTATTTGTCTTTCCAGTTCTTCTGAGCCATCCATTGGTGGATGTACCGCAATATTGTGTAAATTCTGCTTCAGTTGTCTCTTCACAGCAGCTTAGGTAATCAATCTTTCTTTTGGTGTTCAGAAGCATCAGCACTGCATAAATGTCTTTTTCATATGCATGGGTCTTGTTAGGTTTCCAAAGGCTTGTCCTTTTGTATGGCCTTTGGTTTGCTAGTCCATTCTTCAGCATTTTCAGCAGGATGTTTCTTGCGTTTGCGCCAAAATGTGAGGAAAGTTCTGTTGTAGTTTGCGGGCCGTGCTTTAGCAGATATTGGAAGATATCTTCTTGCCTGTACAATGATTTTGCCGGTAAAACTCGGGTATTGTCATATAATTCTAGTGCTGTCAGAGCTTGGTCTAGAGAAGCTGTTGGTAGGGATCTTCCTTCTGATAAAGGGATGAGCCAATTTTCCACAAATGCCCTACCTTCGCTTGTCAATGCTGCAATACGCTGCCGGTCTGCATTAAGCTCAGGAAGCATCTGTTCTACATAGCCATTTTGACAGAGCCATCTAATTGCCCTGCTTTTGAATTTTTTTACTGATGCTGATCTTGCAGATGATTTTTGAATCGCATCTGAGATAGATATGTAACCTCTTTGTGCTGTCATAAACTCTGCTATCTCTTTTATATGCCTATTCAGATAATTGTTGCAAGGTAATTGGATAGGTGCCAAAGAATCAATGTCTTCTATGGGGTGCACATAGGACCATCTGATCATGTTATATTTGGGTCTAGACGTTAATGCAAATCCTATTTTTTCTAACCTGTCTAATAATGTCTGTTTATCTGTGGCAGGATTGCCTGTTTTTCTTGATAATTCACCTACTTGCGTCTTGTCTTGGCTGTAAAGAAACAAAAGTATATCCCTTATAGTGGGTGCAACAGCATCACTTACAAATATCTGGCTCATGGAGATGCCGCTGTCTGCTGTGTATCTAAGGGCTGCTCTTGCAACTTCCTGTATCCCTTCCATACCGGTTTTGAATTCTAGGCTGCCATTGTATTGGACAAATGGAGATAAGCCTCTCTCTAAGAAACTTTCAGCATATTCTTTTCTTAAGAATGGAAAACCAGGGAGGTCCTCAAAAGTGCCTGGCACCATGAAACCTGCAATAAAGCTCTTACCTTCATGGTCTATGACTTTGAGTATGTCATCTAAGTCCATGGAGATGGGGGTAGAATTATTTTTATAAGGCTTTATATATTAGCTTTTGTTTTGCATGCCCTGATAAATGCTTTGATATCCTCAGGCATCTCATTCATAATACTCTCAAATACAAGCTCATCATCAATCCTGCCGTATTGATGTGATATAAAATTCCTCATACCTTTAGCTTCTTTGAGCTTGATACAAAGTGTACTGCCAATTATGTTATTTTCTCTTAAGGTATTAAACAAGTCTCCGTCATCTTTTGGTACAGGATAGGGCGATGACCTGATTACCATGTAACCTAGGTCTATTGCTGCTTCAATTATCTTCTCAAAATATCTTTCACATGCTGCTTTTTCTTTGATATCGTTCTTGTATTCTTCAAAGGAATTTGGCTTGATAGATTCAAGCTCTGAAAGATACTCTTCTATTTCGCTTATCTTGTCTTTTATTCTTTCATTATCCATTCTTTTCTGGCCTTATAGGCGTAATCAAGAGGTCTGCTGCTGTCAAATAATATTTTATGGTTGCTATCTACACTTTTTTTGATCTTATCTTCCAGGAGGTTATATATCTGGATGTCAACTTTGTCATCAATCTCTGAAGATAGCCTTATTCTGAAAGCAGTAGCTTCTTTGATGCTTATCTCTTTTTTGAAAATTACGCATATGTCAATATCTGACCTTTGATTATAGGTTTTATCTGCAAATGAACCAAACAAAAGTACTTTATCTATATCTGAAGATAATCTGTCATTTATGATGGCTTCAATAGTGTCTTTGACAATTTTTTGGTTATTTTGATTTTTAGTGAGCTTGAATTCGTCTGTAAATTGTGAACATTCTTTGATAAAATTGAATTTTGGTCTGATGTCTCTAGATAAGCGATTTTTCTCAGATTGAGTAAGTTTGATGCCATTAAGCTGTTTTGAGATAATCTCTATTTCCTTCTTTCCAAAAACCTTTCTTGACTGTTTATGCCTTAGTAAAAACTTTTCGATCATATTGTCACCCAAATTAAGGTAATTATAACCTAAATTAAGGTTATATATAAATCTTATGTTTTCTTTATCTTGCAGCCGCCAGAAGGAAGGACCTTGATTATCTCGTCAATCTCTCCGCCTACTACCTTTTGGATGTACTTTGCTATGGCTGATGCTCTTTCTCTGCCTTGCTCTAGCTGGACAGTTTTTTTACAGTGTACTTTTACTGCTTCAATAGGTCCTGCCATCATCCTTCCGTCTTCCAGCATCCCTATGGCACAGTTTATGTGGTTCTCGATATAATTAGTCTTTCCATAGATCATGAATGCTCCTTTGGGCAGGTATTCTCCTGATTGTGGTTCTTTGCTGACTTGGTCTGGTGTGACCCAGAATACTGGTGAACTTTCCATGCCTAGTTTCCATACTCTTGAGAACGAGACTGTGGCGTCTGCAACCTCTCTTAATGTGGCTTCTTTTGGTTTTTTGTTTTCAGTCTTTATTATAAAGAAAGGTGAGCCTGCAAGGTCTGTGTGGAATACAATATCGTTCTTTTCAGTGTGTTTTTTTATGATTATCTCGTTTGTTGTTGCATCTCTTCCGCCGATGCAAAGGAAATTTTCTGAAGAAAAGAACCATCTGAACTTTTCATACCATTCTCTTTTGATGTCTTTTTTTGTCTCTTCAACCTTTATCTCTTTTTCACGCTGTTTTTCCAGCATTATGAGATGTCTTCTTGATTCTTCAAGAGCAGCTCTAGCACCTTCAGTCTTTTTCTTTGACTTCTTTGCTTTTTCGTAATAGATTCCAGCGTTCTGCTCTACTGTCTTGTTTAGGTCTATAGATATGTTAACCATAGAATCAGCTTTGGCCCAAGCGTATAAAAACTTTTCTTATAGCTCGGCTGCTTTTTTTTGGTTGTCGTTCAATATGTCTTCAAATTCGAGTTCATATGCGATTTTAACACCAGATACTTATAAATTATATAAAGTATATAAAATTATCGGTTATGTAAATTGTTTATCGTTAAAATGATATCTGAAAATGTTGTATGTGCTTTGCCAGGCCTTAATTA
>JAHJBD010000078.1 GCA_018813725.1 Nanobdellota archaeon
CAGTTTTTAAAAGATATGGCAAGTTGTTATAAGACTGCAATAAACCAGATGAACAATACTAATGCACATATGAACTTTATTAGCCTTATGAAGAAGTTGACTGATAGGATATACATCGATTCCTCACAAGCAGAAGGGTTGATCCTCAAGGTTGAAAGGATGCACACTCAAAGAAAAGGTATAGTGGAAGAAAGAGCCAGGTATCTTTTGACAAAGATAAAGCATCACTGTAAAAAGATAAATGTGCTTCATCAAAGGGCTCTAAATCTTGTAGGTGAACTTGAAAAGCATATAGCTATAATCAAGGGAAAATTACAATCTGCGGATCTTAGTGCGTTGCAAAGGTTGAAGCAGACTGAATATGAATTTGCTAAAAGAGTGAAAAATCAGATCCTTGCTATAGGTAGGAATGGGATAAAAAGAGCTGAGGCAATATATTCAGAGGACCAAAAGGCTGAAAACCTATTTGTAAAGCTCAAAGAAGAGGTTCTTAAAACAGCAGCATGAAAAAAGTAAAAATCTTGAAGATAATAAAGGAAAACTATAAGGTGAAGAGTTTTGTATTAGATGTAAAGCTAGATGCTTTAGCTGGACAGTTTGTTATGGTGTCAATTCATAATGTCGATGAGAAACCTTTTACCTTGTCATGCCTTGATCCTGTTACAGTCACTGTTGAAGAGAAAGGGCTATTTACAAAGGAGATGTTTAAGCTTAACGTAGGTGATAAGGTCGGAGTTAGGGGACCATATGGCAATGGATTTTCTTTGAAAGGAAAAGGATGTATTGTTGCAGGTGGACTTGGTATTGCACCTTTGCTTCCAATCATATCTAAAGTTTCTGAACTGATTGTTGGTGCGAAGAGCAAAAATGATCTGTTGTTTGTAGATAAGATTAAAGGATTAGTCTGCACTGATGATGGCAGTTATGGTGAAAAAGGTTTTACAACAAAGTTTTTGGAAAAAGTGTTAAAGGAAAAAAAGATTGATACAGTATATACTTGCGGTCCAGAGATAATGATGAAGAAAGTTTTTGGACTATGTGAACAGTATCAGGTTGAGTGTCAGGCATCTCTTGAAAGGTATATGAGGTGCGGTTTTGGTGTATGCGGCGCTTGTGTATGCGGTGACCAGATGGTGTGCAAGGATGGTCCTGTGTTTGGTTCAGAGAAGCTTCGGATGCTTGATGATTTTGGGAAGTCTGCTTTGCTTAAGTCTGGAAAGAAAGTTGAGTTAAAAGAGTATTATAACTACAGGGAAAAATGATCATAAAAAATTGTAAGATACTGGTTGATGGAAAGCTGAAAAAGGTTAACATACAGATTAATGGTTCTAGGATAGGGAAGATTACGTCTGATGAGATTAAAGATATTAGTGATGGTGAAATCATTGATCTTAAGGGAAAAATCGTGCTGCCTGGTCTTATAGATCCACATGTTCATTTCCGCGAACCTGGGCTTGTGAATAAGGAAGATTTTTTGTCTGGGTCCTTGGCAGCTGCTAAAGGGGGTATAACCACAGTTCTGGACATGCCTAACACTGTGCCTCCTACTTTGACAGTAAAATTGCTTGATGATAAACGAAAACTGGCTTCAAAGTCTGTTGTCAACTACGGGTTTCATTTTGGCAGCTCAAAGAATAATCTACCTGAGATAAAAAAGGTTAAAGGTGTTGCTTCTGTAAAGATCTTCATGGATTTGACTACAGGTGATATGAAAATTGATGATAAGGCTGTCCTTGATGTCATGAGAAATTCTAAGGTTGTCACTGTGCATGCAGAGGGGGAGAATGTCAAGAAAGCAGTGTCGCTCATCAATAAGACAAAAAATCATCTTTATCTATGCCATATAAGCACAAAGCAAGAGATAGATTATCTAAGGAAGAATAAGGCGTCAAATGTATCTGTTGAGGTAACACCGCATCATCTGTTCCTTACTACTAAGGATGAGAAAAGGTTAAAGGCATATGGGAAGATGAAGCCTGGCTTAAAATCTCATGAGGATCAAGAGGCTTTGTGGCAGGCTATCAAAGAAGGGATAGTTGATACTGTAGGAACAGACCATGCTCCTCATACCATCGAAGAGAAAGAGAAAAATGGGCCTTATGGGGTTCCAGGTGTAGAGACAATGCTTCCGTTGCTTCTTGATGCAGTAAACAAGAAAAGGCTCAGTTTAGCTGATGTGCAAAGACTTTGCTGTGAAAATCCTGCAAGCATATTTGGCATAAAGGGCAAGGGGCACATCAAAGAAGGATATGATGCTGACCTAACAGTTGTGGATATGAATAAGATCGAGAAGGTTGTATCAGATAAATTGCTTACTAAATCTGGCTGGAGCCAATTTGAAGGTAAATTATTAAAAGGCTGGCCAGTGATGACGATTGTTAATGGAAATATTGTATATGATAATGGATTGGTGTTGGATATAAAAGCCAAAGAGGTCAAATATGGAATATCTTAAGTTTGAGGATAATGAAGGAATAGGGGTCTTAACTTTAAACAGGCCTGACAAGCTTAATTCTTTTAATACAGGATATCTTGCTGAGCTTGATTCGTTTCTAGATACAGTCTCTTGTCGGGTTTTGGTAATCACTGGCGCTGGAAGAGCTTTTTGCGCTGGTGGAGATATCCAGTGGGAGAAAGAAATTGGAGAGCTTAGTGCTAAAGAGACAAAGCTTGTCATGGGTGATCTTCAGAAATTACTTCTTAGGCTTGAGAATCTGCCAATACCTGTTATTGCAGCTGTAAACGGTCATGCAGTGGGCGGGGGTAGTGAACTTGCCATGGCATGCGATATCCGGATCGCTTCGAAGTCTGCAAAATTTATACATCCTGAAACTAATCTTGGCGTTGTTGCGCCGCTTGGCGGCACGCAAAGGCTACCTAGGCTTGTAGGTCTAGGACGGGCAAAGCTTATGCTTTATACTGGTATGGTTGTTGATGCTGATCAAGCTTTTGAATGGGGATTAGTTGATATGGTTGCTGATGATTGTGTTGCATTGGCTCTCAACATCGCAAAACAGATTGTTGATAAGCCTGCAAAAGCGCTTGAACTGACCAAAAAAGTGATAAACAAGAACTATTCACAGGACCTTGTGGATAAGGATGAACTTGATTATTATGTTCATTGTTCAAAAACAGATGAGAATAAGAATAGATTAAATGCCTTCTTGAGCAAGAAGCAGAGGTAGAAAATGGAAAAAGAAATCGCTGATATACTATTGAGATCTGGTGCAGTTAGTGTCAATGTGAAAAAGCCTTTTAGGTATGCTTCAGGGATATTGAGCCCAATATATTGTGACAACCGGGTGCTCATTAGCGAGCCTGAAAATAGGGAGATTATAGTTGGGTATTTTGTTGATCTGGTAAAGGATTATGATGTTGATGTTATCGCTGGAACTGCAACTGCAGGGATACCTTGGGCTGCATGGGTTGCTGATAGGCTGAAAAAGCCGATGGTGTTTGTCAGGAAAGAAGCCAAATCTCATGGAAAAGGTAAGCAGATCGAGGGAGTTATCAAAAAAGGTCAGACAGTTGTTGTGATTGAGGATCTGATATCTACTGGTGGAAGCTCGTTTGCTGCTGTTGAAGCTTTACGCGCAGTAGGAGCTAAGGTATTATCTGTAATCGCAATATTTACTTATGAGATGGCCAGCGCTGATGAACTGTTTTCAAAGGGCAAGTGTGAGGTAAAGGCACTGACGAAGATATCTGCGCTTGTGGATGATATGGATAAGAAAGATAGGGATAAAGTATTGGAGTGGGGCAGAGATCCTGCTAAATGGGAAGAAAAGATGGGGTTTTTAAGATGAAAACAATAATACCTGCATTGGATGTTGATGATCTTGAATTGGCTGAAAAAATAGTAAAGGAAACCTGCAAAGTAAAAGGAATAGGAGGTTATAAAGTTGGATTCTCTTTGGTAATCCCTTTTGGTTTGAAAAAGGTTGTGCAGACAATACGCAAGTACACTGAGCTTCCGATAATATATGATCACCAGAAAGCTGGAACCGACATTCCTGATACTGGTGAAATTTTTATGAAGGTGTGCAAGGATGCAGGTGTTGATGCTGTTATTATCTTTCCTGCAATGGGGCCTGTTACTGAAGAGGAATGGATAAAAGCTGCGCATGGAGTTGGGCTTAAGGTGATAGTCGGCGGAGAGATGACTCACTCAGGATATCTTGCAAATGATAATGGTTTTCTTAATGATGATACACCTACAAGGATTTACACTATCGCTGCAAATTTAGGTGTAAGTGATTTTGTTGTTCCAGGAAACAAGCCTGATAAGATCTTAGAGTATAAAGTATTGCTTGAAGCGCTTGATGTAAAGCCGATATTTTATTCACCAGGATTGGTCACTCAAGGAGGGTCTATATCTGAAGGTGGTAAGGCAGCAGGCAAGCACTGGCATGCGATTGTAGGGCGGGCGCTGTATCAGGCCAAGGATATAAAGAAAGCAGCGCAGGAGCTTGTCAAGGAGCTTTAAATTAATGGATATTTTAGTTGCCGAAAACTTGGTTAATGGTAAGAAGATAAGATGTATTCTAAGTTTTGATAAATATAATGAAAGAAAGTACAAAAAGGATTTTCAGGATTTTGTTGACTATCAGACTAAAAAAGGATTTACTGGCCAGGTTGGTGAAAGGTTCAGGCAGCTTTATCGGCTAGAAAATTATCCGTATATCCCTTATGCTACTTTTAGGAAAACAACACTTGACCTTTTTAGCAGGGTAATCTTTTATATGGTTAAGCAAGATCCAACTATTGCTCAATCTGATGAACTGAATATTCAAATAAAGTTTATCAGGGTGCCAAAATGGAGCTATTCATTTGAGACAGATGATAAAGGATTTGATCCTGAAAATGCTTGTTACCATGCTGCAGGCACTTGGTTTATACAGTATATTGTAGCCCCTTATGTGTATTTAGGCAAAATAGAGTTTAGTGTGGTTACAAGGTATTTCTGGCATGAGCTTACTCATTATATTGACATAATCAAGAAATATCTGTTATGGGATGATAAGTATGATAAAAAAATACGGAAACTCTCCAGGAAAAGGTCTTCTTATTGCTTAAACTACCTTTACAATTGCATGTTTAATCTTAGGGAAGAAGGGTTGGCTGAGTTTAACAGTAGAAAGGGTTCTGATAGTATAAATATTGATATGAAAGGTATTAGGGAGTTTAACCGGAACATGGAGTTGCTTACTCATCTGAGGCTTAAGAAACAAGCTGAGGAATTCTATCAGTATAAGATAGGCTGGGAGAATCTTACACCTTCTGGGGAGTATGCAGTAGGAAGGACAATGTGTTTTACAGTTGCGCTTGCGGTCGCAAAAAGATTAAAAAAGCAGTATAAGCTAACTGTTGATCATCAACATTTTTATGGATATGATCACAATCTTGATATCTGGATGACTAAAGGAAATACCTTGACCATATCTGAAATGCCTGTTCAATGCATGGATGATGCTAGAGAGCTAATATTAACAAAGCCACATTATTATTTCCTGAAGTTATATGAACAATCTTGCAATGTCTTAGGTATCTCAGAAGGCAATAGAGCCATGACAAGCAGAATGTTTTATGATCTTACTAGACAGGCTATGGTAAATGCTAAAAAGGATAAGATCAAAAGGCTTAAAAGACGTGGATATGCCATAATTGAAAGTGAGGAACAGGTTGCAGCTTGATTAAAAAGGGTTTAAGCAGTCATCTGTAGATAAAGCGCTTCCATGGCTGTGCAGTCAGGAACAGTCTCTCCTGGATCAAATCTTTGTTTGTACTTAGCAAAGATATCTTTCATCTTAACTAGGGGCAGTTGGTCAATTATTGTCCTTGCTTCTTCTGGCGCTCTGCCGTAGTAGAAATCCATCTTTTTTAAGCAGTAGGCTTCGCCTCTTGCTTCAAGGTTAGGCGAATGTTCTAAATTGGCAACAAAACCGCTGATACTGTCAGCTGCCATCATCTTATCTGCTGCTTCTTCTAGATTAAAAGTGTTTGATGAATCTGGTGTTACTATAAGTGAGCCATCTTTTTGTCTTTTTCCGCCGATCTCATGACGCTGTATTAGGTATACGGTATCTTGCATCAATGCTGGATCGACCTGTCCTCTAAAATTTTCATAGAAAAGCCTTGCGCTGTTTAATGAGTGTGCAATCTTGTAGCTCCAGTAATTAGAATCTGGGCTGACCCATGGGATACGTACATTAGGGTATGCCCTGTCCCAGTCATGAGCTGCTGCTGCCATATCAGTTGCGTTAAATTTTGGAAATATCTTTCTGATCCATTCTACCATCAGCATAGAGTGCATCTTATCAAAAGGAGTCATATCGTATTGCCTGCCATCTGTACCTTCTATCCATATCTTAAGAGAAGGATTGTCATAGCGCTGCCAAACAGCGTCAATAACTTCTTTAGATGTCATGAAGCAATAGCCTTCACAGACTTTATTAAAATTAGCTTATATAAGTTATATATAAAAAAAGAAATAAAAAGAAAGGAATTTATTTCCTTTTCTTTCCTGCTTTTTTCTTAGCAGCTTTTTTTGCTGGCTTTTTCTTTGCAGCTTTCTTCTTTTTGCCGCCTCTTGCCATCTTTGCGCAGCATACGTTGCCTGCTTTGTCTACATAGTAAAGCATTCCAGTAGCTCTTTTAACGCCGCATTTTGCAAGAACTTCAACTTTTTTCTTGTATGGTTTGCCAGCTCTTTTCATGTTTACTCTAGCTAGGTTTCCTTTTTTGTCAACATAGTACAGATAACCTGCTTCTCTTTTAACTCCTGTTTTTACTATTACTTGTCCCATTTATGGTTCACCTCGGTATTTTTAGGTTGAAATTCCTTCCAACCCCCTTATTTTCTTGATTCATAGAATAGGTTATTTATATATTTGTCGGTTTTTCGAGGGGAAAATGGGGTTAGCCGAGGGTGCTAAGGCTAAAATTTATAAAAAATCAATATTTTATCGTTAATATGGTGACAATGTCATGCGATATGGTCTCTTATTATGGTATTTTGTTCAATAGGAAATCGTTAATCAGAGAAAATGCTCAAGATCATTCGGGAGGGGGATAAAAAATGTATGAGCCACAGGAAGATTCATTTCTGCTCCAGGAGCAGGTGAAAAGATTTGCACATGGAATTGTTTTGGATATGGGTACAGGCTCAGGGATACAGGCTGTGGAAGCTGCAAAGTCAAGGAAAGTCGTCAGGGTGTATGCTGTTGATGTGGACAGGGGCATAATTAGGCACTGTAAGGAGAAAATCGTTAATAAGAAGATAAAATTTCTCACCTCAAACCTATTTAGCGCATTTGAGGTTGACCAAAGGTTTAAAGGCATAAAATTTGATACAATCGTATTTAATGCCCCTTACTTGCCAGATGATGAAGGAATTGAGGATGCTGCCTTGTATGGCGGAAAGCAAGGGCACGAGCTGATCACGTTATTTTTGAACAAATCAAGGAGATTTATCAAACCTACAACAGATATATTGCTCGTGTTCTCATCAGCCACTGGAAAAGAAACACTCGATAACTGGCTGATAAAAAATCATTATAGCTTCAAGGAGACAGCCAAAGAGCATATTTTTTTTGAGGATATCTTTGTATATCTGATCAAAAAGGATTAGGGTGTATCAATGCCATTCTCTAACCCAATAACTTTTTATACTGGCCGCAACAGATCGCTATTATGAAACTTTCAGATATTAAAGGTAAAGAATTTTTTGCAAAAGGTCATAGAGGTGTACTGTATAAAGGCAGGTACAATGGGCAGGAGGTTGTCATCAAGACAAAACGAGAGGATTCAGAGGCTATCGGAAAGATTGAAAACGAGGCGCGTTTTCTGCTAAAGCTTAATCCTAAAGGCATAGGTCCTGAACTGATATCTTATAACAAAGCTAAGGATTATATTGTCTATAACTATATAGAGGGTGAATTCTTCCCAATATTTCTTGAGAAATGCAAAAGCAAGGCAGCAGTCCTGAGTATAATCAAGAATGTCTTACAGCAGTGTTATCAGATGGATAAGATGGGGATTGACAAGGAAGAGATGCATCATCCTTACAAACATATTATTATCGAGAATAGATCTAAGAATCCGGTGATGATAGATTTTGAAAGGTGCCGTCATACAGATAGTGCAAAGAATGTTACGCAGTTTGCTACTTATCTTATGTCCAAAAGCGTCTCGGATAGGTTGAAAGCTATCGGTATTAAGATTGAAAGGGAAAAGCTGATACAGGCTGCTAAGGATTATAAGGCTGCGCAGGCAAAGAAAAGTTTTTTTGCCATTCTTCGGCTTCTAAAGTGAGCCAATGAAGGTCTTCGGACCAGTAATGTAGGTTTAGGATATGTCTCGAGAGTAGGTTGGCTCTGGATAATTCAGGTGATCTGTCTTTAAAAGAATACATCGGAAAATAATATTGGATAAACTCAGCTTCCATCAATCTCATCCCTTCTGTGTCTGAAATTATCCTGTAGTGGGCCCACGCATATGTAGCACAGATAAAGGCTTTGCTGTGGTCTCCCTTATCTTGAGCTAACAATGCGTTATTAGCAAAAACTTGTGCAAGCCGCTGGTTGATCCTGATCAATGATTCAAGGTCATAATCATATTCCAAGGCATTCTCAAGGTAAGCTGTGAATTCTTTATCGATGCCTTCTTCGGATTCCATCAGATAAGGGTTTTGTGTTAGTTTTTAAGTATTTACAAACTAATAAATATAATGATGCATTTGTGATATTTTATGTTTAATGAAAAAGTGCTCAGTTTAGTGAAACAGATACCTCGAGGGAGGGTCACTACATATAGGGAGATAGCAAGAGCCCTTGGCACAAAAGCATATCAGGCAGTTGGAAACGCGCTAAGGTCAAACCCTGATGCGCCTTTTGTGCCGTGTCACCGGGTGGTCAAGAATGATGGTTGTGTCGGAGGATATAAAGGGGTTAAGGATAGCAGGGTAAAAGCGGAATTGCTTGAAAAAGAAGGTGTTATCGTTACTGATGGGATTATTGATATGGACAAATATCTATTTAGTTTTCATTATCCTGTCAGCTAGTTCTTGGCATAATGGTAATTGGGTTGCCAGAAGCTTCTTCCTGGTTTGTTCATAGTCATATGGCACCCGGACGATATTGTATTGGTCATTGTCCATCAATAAGAAACTTGCCCTCGGGTCACCATCCCTAGAGACACCAACCGCTCCTACATTTATCACATATCTTCCTTGGCTAATGTCAAGGGTTATAGTAGTTGTGCCAGTGAAATTTCTCTCTTTAGGTACCTGATAGCTGCCATCTTCACAAAATACTCTTGGCATGTGAGTGTGCCCGATCAAGCATGCTTTGTAACCCTCATACTGCAAAATCTCAAAAGTGCTTTTAAGTGTCCGATCCTGACTGGCCATAATGTAAAGGAATCTATCTGGCTCATCGAGAGAAGCATGCACTCCAATATGTTTATCATCAATAAGGATTGTGTAGGGAAGTGATTTAACATATCTTATATGTTCTGGGCTTAATTGATCTCTTGTCCATTCTAAAGAAACAATGGCACATAGACTGATATTTAAGTGTGATGCTGGATCAAAATGTGTTTGCACTTCATGCTCATGGTTGCCCATGGCACTTGGTATATGGCGAGTCACTAACAGGTCTAAGCATTCTGCAGGATTTGGACCATAACCAATGTTATCACCTAAAGAAAAAATCTGTTCAACACCGATTCTATCACAATAGCAAAGCACTGCCTGAAAAGCCTCTAGATTACCGTGAATATCTGATAATATCGCGGATTTCACTGTGAATATTACATAAGGGAAGTCTAATATAAAAAGATTTAGGCTCTGTGACTAATAGATATTACTTTTTTTTCTTGACCTTTTTGATCTCTTTTTCAAGCTTAAGTTCGTCTAAAAGCTCTTTGTAACGGTTCCTTATGGTAACTTCAGTTACGCCGGCAACGTCAGCTACTTCTCTTTGTGTACGTTTTTCGCCGTTAATAAGCGCTGCTACATAAAGTGCTGCAGCAGCAATACCTGTAGGTCCTCTTCCTGAAGTCAGCTCTGCTTTTTGCGCATTCTCAAGTATCTTAATGCTTCGGCTTTGTGTCTCTGCGCTAAGCCTTAAAGCTGACGTGAACCTTGCGATATAATCCGCAGGATTGCTTGGCAGAAGCGTTATGCCAAGTTCCCTTGTAACAAAGCGATATGTCCTTCCTATCTCTTTCTTTTCAATGCCTGAGGCTTCTGAGAGCTCATCTAGTGTTCTTGGGACATCATGTCTTCGGCATGCTGCATAGAGTGCGCCTGCAACAACTGATTCCATGGATCTTCCTCTTACCAAACCCTTTTGAACAGCTAATGTGTAGATACGGGCGCTTTCTTCTTCAACAGACTTTGGAAGCTTTAGGTATGATGAAACTCTTTTTAGTTCTGCTAAAGCAAGCTTAAGGTTTCTTTCAATGGCTGTGGATATCCTGTATTGCCATTTTCTTAATCTGAAGAATTTGTCACGGTTTTTGCCTCCAAGCTTTAATAAGTCGCCTTTTTGGCCTACTTCAGTGCCCAAACCCTGGTCAAATTGGGTATAGGTCATTGGAGCCCCTGTTCTTCTCTTTGAATCTCCTGAATCAGAATCAAACTCACGCCACTCTTGAGTAAAGTCCACCATCTTATCTTCGATGACTAGCCCACAATCTTTACAAGAAATTTCTCCTTTTTCCCGGTGCCAGGATAGATTCTGTCCACCACACTCTGGACATTTTTTAACTAAATCTGCCATGATTTAACCCCCCCTTTTGAACAAGCAATTTAAAAGCATTACTTAAGTTTTAAAAAGTAATGTTCTCATCATATTTAAGCTTTTCGGTAGTTATATATCTATCTAGAAAACGTCCATAATGATTCATGGATGTTCTTGTTTATATAATTTATTGAAAATAATTATTGTAATGACTTATTGATATACTCATATATCTTAGGGTATAGGTCAG
>JAHJBD010000079.1 GCA_018813725.1 Nanobdellota archaeon
ACACCGCCACCACCGGGATCTACACCGCCACCACCAGGATCTACACCAGCGCCACCAGGATCAGGAGCTGCAGGGCTGACTTTTATTGGTGGCCCAACTACAGGTTTTGTACCTGGAAATCCAGCGTCATTCTCATTTACAGCAAATAGGGGAGCAAACTTTAACCCAAATCCTGCTGCTCACCAGATTAGAATCCAGAATGCGACAAATGCACCAGCTATTATCACAATACCTCCAAATGGTACAATAGTGCCTGCAGGCAATTCATTAACAGCAAATATGGTTGTACCAAATAGTTGGAGAAATGGAGACGTATTAACTTTCACATATAACCTAAACTAAGATGGCAACACAAACAGGAACAGCAATCGTAGGATCAGGAGCACCAGTTAGTTTCCACTGGCAAAACCCCGGAGTAGTGGGAGCTACGCCAACTGTTTTGCCAGCGGCGCCGATTGATTTGGAAGTACAGGTCAGAGGTGGAAGCCAGCACTTTAAACAAGCAAGATTTTTCCTTGATGGTGCAAACCATTTGGGTTATGGTAATCTAAGCACCACAGGCATTGGCGCTGGAAGGATATCAACTTTTGAGCTCCATACTGATGCGCCAGCAACAGCTGGTCCTGGCGATCATGTAATATCAGTGAGGGTTGTAGATAATCATGATCAAGAATTTTGGGCACAATTCACTTTTAGGTCAGCTAGCGGTGGAGGGGGCGGAGGAGCAGCAGGTGGGAGCTATAATATAATGCCTTCAGCTAATGTTGTACAACCAGGTGGTATGCTAACGATAACTTGCGTTCCGACCACTGGCCAGTTTACTGTTGGTGGACCGCATAATATAACAGTCAGAAACCTTGATACAGGCGCTGGCGTGCCTGCAAATATTGTGATCGATACTCCAAATCAGATACAAGCATCAGCCATGATACCGAACACCTGGCCGATGAATTCAAACATAACAATAGATGCAAACTTAAATATGGGATAAGATGGTACAAGTAGCAAAGACATTCACTGGAATAATCGTTGGGAATACAGCACCAGGTAATTTTCAGTGGATTAGCCCAATATCCAATGGTGACGTAAGGAATGATAGAGATATGGATATTGAGGTCCAACTAAGGGGTGCTATACAGCATGCTACCCATGGTAAATTCTATATTGATGGAGTAGATATCGGCGATGCCAACCTAACGCCGCATGGTATGTGGCCTAATAGGTATACCCAAGCTGAGATACATAAAAGGATCTGCTTACCAAACCCTCCTGTTGAACATTCACTTGCCTTGACTGTGTGGGATGCTCAAGGATATTCTTACACTGATACTATAAGGTTCAGGTTGATCGGTAAATGCGGTGGCGCAGTATCACCTGCGCCTTCTTCACCAGCACCGGCAGGCACATCGCCAGCACCACCTGGAAGTGTGCCAAAACGTTGCAATAAGATTTTGTTGAACATACAATCACATTATAAACCAAGAAACATGTGGGGATTAAGACCTAAAAGGAAAGATTACATCTTTGCCGGAACTCCGGTGGTATTTAGGCCTTATCTTGTTGGAGATAGGGTAAATACAGTTAAATTCACAGCTGTAAATATGACAGACCTTACAGGTGGAGACAACTTTATCTTTGATTACTTTATAAAAAAGAGAGATCCTGTAACCAACACATGGACGGTGATTGAGTCAGCTGAATTCAGTCCAGGCGGTGTGGGTTTTGTGAGAAATCCTGATGCAGGATGGCACCTTATACCTGAAAGGATATTACCAAGTGGCACTTCAAGCCAGCAAGCATACAGGTTCAATATCCGCAGCAAAAGAGGGGGCGAAGAAGCAAATCTTACCAATGTCCATGTTAATTTCAAGATACCATTTGGTGCTGCGCCTGGATTATATGAGGTTGAGATGGTTGGAAGGTCTGAGCTATGTCCACCACCCCTTGTTCCGCCAGTCAGCAATAGATATCATTTTGAAATTCCAGCAGGAGGGCCAGGTGTTGCAATTATTGCACACCCTATGGTGATAATGCCTGGAGCTCCAACCAATATCACAGTCAATGCTGTTGGAGGCACTTTTAATCCAACACCAACAGACAGGATTACACTTGTTAATGTTAATACTCTTGCTAGTGTTAACGCTGTAATCGTAGCAAGAACACCAAACCAGATTCAAACACAAGCAGTGGTGCCAGCAACCTGGACAGTAGGAGATAGGTTAAGGGTAGATGTTGACCTGGATATGATATAAGATGGTAAGGATAAAAAAATCTCTAGAAGGGCTTGAAGTGGGTACACCAGTTTCACCTATACCTAGTTCGCCAATCCCATCTTCACCTGTGCCTACTGAAACCAAACCAAAATGTCCGCCACATATGAAGTCCCTTTTATTCCCTCAAAATGGCGTTACCATGATAGGGCTTGCATTTGGCCCTAACAAAGTAGTCAAACAAGACATATTACGTGAAAGGATTCATGAGGCTGATCAACTCGTTAGGGACCTATATAATATTGAATTATATCGAGAGCGTATGTTTAAGTATATAGTTAAAGATTCAGATTTCCCACCAAAATCTGGTGCTTATGCTTGGCCATCGGATAGGGAGAATCACATGTTCAAACGCAAAAATATATTTGAATTATTAAAACTTGCTCGTTGGTTTGCTGGTGCCCTGGATAGAAACTGGCCTCAACAAGAACAAAGGGTCACACAAATGGCCATTAGGGTAAGGGAGTATGATAAAGAACACCCAGGAGTATTAAACCTTCCTAAAAAGCAAAAAATCAAAAGCCCTATCAGATTTAAGTCAGATACAATGGCAGGCCTTCTTGTCCGAGATTATGAGGTTGTTGATCATATTGATTCGCAAAGGCAAGGTGAAGCAAACGATAAATGGATGCGGGTTTATTTGAGACTTGGCCTAGGATTATATTGTATTGAGCAGCTTAGAAAAAGAATATGTGAGATTACAAGGAAAATAATTGAGGAAGATATATCTACAGTGGATATAGGACCAGACCTTCAAAGAGAATTGGCTGCTATTCTAGAAAAGGACTTAAGAAAGATTATACCATTATCTAAGAAACAGAGGAAACTTGCAGAAAAACTTGAAAAAAGTGGAGAAGCAGCTGCATCGCTCAAGTGGCCTACAAAACTTACAAAGGATTACCTGATAGCAACTCATGATGAGATTGTTGCTCGTATGACCATGATTAGGAGCATACATTATCCAATATTTGCTAAAGATTATCCTGCAGTTCTTGCTTTTAGGGAGAGGTATGCGTTATTTGAAGTAATATATAATGCACGACAGAAGAATCAACCATTACCAGAGCAGTATTTTGGGTACACGTATAAACAGGTTGAAGCCGTTGTAAGTCAAATTTTCAAATCATTAGAACTTATCCAAGAACAAGCAAAAAAATTGGACCAGAATAGGGAAAAGGGAAGTTCAGAAGAACCAGCTGAAATACCTGGGGCACCAGCAGCTCCTGCACCAGAACAACCTCCTGGAAGAGATGAAAAGGAGCTTATCAAGCAGATACATAATCAAGCCACAATCATTCGAAGAAACCTTGAAACAATAAAAGATATCAAAGATGTCCAAGTTAAAAAAAGCGTATTATCGCATGCAAGGACAGCTCAAGTGCTAATCGGAAAAATTGGTTCTGCATTTGGTGCTGGGGTTAAAGATGAAAAAGAATATGGTGAAAATTCCCAGGCACTTTTTCAAGAGTATTTAAGATTAAGAAAAGTTATGGCTGAGAGGACTGTTGAAGAGTTTAACCTACTTAAAGAAAGAATTGGAGATGATAAAATACAAGAGCTAGCAGCTCAAAAAGAGTATGCCACCATATTTAATCAGATAGGATACGAACCGAAAAGGCTTTCTTTTGAAAATTGGGTAAGAAACTTCAATATCATTCTTGGCCTTATCCCACAAAAAACATCTAAAAAGAAGAGATAGTATCATATGGGACACATAATACACCTTTACGATAGAGAAGAGACTTTAGGACCTGAATTACAGGATATGATGTATATTGACATACAAGAGAATATCCATCTGCATTACCGGGACCTAAGGGTTGAGATGAGTCTTGAAGAGTTTGAAGAGTTCTATAATAACCTTGTACAGAACGGTAAAGATTGTCTCGAACATATCAAGAAGAGCAGATGGAAAGATGGGAAGCATCAAAACACCTATACCCAAGAGGGTTATAAGATGTTCTCCAAGAACTGGAAACTAAAGAATAGGACAAAATATTTCCCTAATAGGGTGTCTATTGAAAAGAACAATAATGTTAACCATATACACATTCGGAATTGCCGCATACAGTGTGATGATAATACTCTGAATAATATTACAGCTGCATTAGGAAATACAAGAACCAACCAGCCAAAAGAGCTGGACAAGCATAGGCTTCTGGAATTGCTAAGGACCAATGATATCAGCTACAGCTATACCAAAAATGGTGATACCTTGGATTTACATCATCTGCCTATATTTACAGAGAAGATTTCAACCATATTGACCTCTTTAGGATTTGGATTAAATGATGAGATATATGCCAAAAATGAGCTTAAGATCAGGCTTAATCCTATTGATGACCAAAAGAAGATTCTTGAAAAAACCATTAATGTAAATGGAAAGATATACAATGTTATAAGGTCATTCTATAAGACATGCGGACGCAACCCAAGATATATTGATGAGAAGGATATGAATGGTTACAAAGGGAATGATATCCGATCAGGCAGGAGGTATCATGTTGTCAATCGTGATAATAAGGAGTATTTTATCAAAGAATACGTGCACTTGCGCGGACCTTCTCCAATGTTCGCCTGGTGCGGCATCGCTAAGAAAGAGAGTACAAAAGATGAGTACCAGTTCATCAGATCATTAAAGCATAAGAATGCGATAGAAGCCTATGATTATGATAAGCACCATATCGTTATGGAGTACATACCCCACAATGTTGGAGAGCTGAAGCTTGATAATAACGATCAAAATTTCATTTTTTCAGAGGTTAAGGATTTCTGTGATTATTATAAAAGAAAATTTGGAAAGTCAATAAATCTTAACCTTGATGTGCAAAATATCCTGTATGACAGGGATAATAAGAAGGTAAAGATAATTGATTTTGAATTGTACAAACCATATGATTCAGATGTCTCTATTGACGCTCAACTACCATTGGTGCAAGAAGGGTTGGGAAAATATGTCGGCAGGATAAAGCCAGATAAGATTGTGTATCCTATGGCTGTGCAAGTAAAATATTTTGAGAGAGTTGTCAAGAGATTGTTGGAACATGCAGATAACCCGGCTATCGAAGAGATATACATGTATGGGTCATTAGCTTATGGTAATTTTGGACAATACAAGGTCCCATGGACAAACCTTAGATATATGGAATATGGATCTGATGTTGAGATATTTATAATTGCTAACAAGGATCACCCTATGCCTAAAGAATGGAAACGATTAGGTGTTGGAAAATCCAATTGTGTAAGTTTTTTTCTGGAAGATATGCCATTGTATTTCAAGAAGGGCCTGCCGAAAGATTATGAACATCAGCATCATCCAGCAGATATTTATGTACATTTCAAAGGGGACTGGTCAACTAAGGAAATTATCGATAAGTTTGATACTACACCAGTCGTGCAGATATATTCAAAGACAGGAAAATTCTCTATCCAATACCCTAGCTCAAAGAATCTTAAACAGTTTGCAGAGACTACAAAGGTTCCCATGGTCACGATCATGATGCCTGCGTATAACCGAGCAAAATATATCGCAGAAGCTATTGAATCCATACAAAAACAGAGTTATCCGCATTGGGAATTGATAATTGTTGACGATGGGTCAACTGACGGTACAGAAAGGGTAGTCAAAAGGTATCTTAAAGATGATAGGATAGTCTTTTTCAAGAACAAAGAAAATCTGGGGATAGCAAAGTCAAGGAATATTGCCTTAAACAATGCAAAAGGGATATATGTTGGTCATTTGGACAGTGATGATATACTCCATAGAGAGGCGCTTGAAAAATGTCTTAGGATCTTTGGTGCAAAACCAGAAATTAAGATGGTCTATACGAATTTTGAACAGGTCAATGAGAATAATACAAAACAGCTATGTATAACAAAAGGCCACACTTTCGACAGAAAGATGCTCTATAAGAACTATATTTGGTCTGCGTTTGGGATTTATGAGAAGGCAGCAGCAATATCCATAGGCGGATTTGATGATAGCCTAAAGACCTGCGAAGATGGATTGCTTTACCTTAAGATGGGTGAATTATTTGACCTATTCCATCTCGATGAGACTCTTTATACCAGGAGAGTACATCCTCAAAACAGTTACACACTCTTTATCCCTCGTGGCTGTAATGGCTGTAGTAGGAATGGGCACTGTCCAAACCATGTACAGATTGCAAGATTAAAAAGATTGTCCAAAGGGTTATGAGATGCCAGCTAGTGCAAGTGAGAACCAACTGCCAATAATAAAAGAGATACTAAGGCACAAAGGAAACATATCCATCCTAGACATCGGTATTGGTTGGGGAAATTTTGGGAAGTTGATCAAGGATCAAATGCCCCAAGCAAAGATCATTGGTGTGGAAGTGTGGCCCAAGTATAACAATTACCAATGGAACTATTATGATCAGGTGATTATTCAAGATATTAGACAATGTCTCACTTCTTTGAGATATTTTGACATAATATTGGCAATTGATGTAATTGAGCATTTTCCAAAGGATGAAGGAGCAGGATTAATAAAGCAGCTGAGAGCGAAAACAAATAACCTTCTAGTAAGCGTCCCAATCATTGACTATCCACAAGGACCTTATGCAGGCAATCCATATGAGATCCATAGAGCCCAATGGAAACCTCAGGAAATGCTCACTTTAGGCGCTAAATGGTTGTACCATGGGCAGATCATTGGATTGTTTAGATTCAATGGAAAGTTGAGTGCAAAAGTTAAACAGTTAATTAGAAGATATTTCTAGGTATTAAAGCTTCAAATTCAAAAAACCAACACTAATTTTATGGTGCCTAATATCACTTTTTGGAGCACTGCCAATCAATCAAGATATGCCAACAGCTAATTACTGGATAAATGCTCACTTTTGCTTTCTTTTGTTCTTGGATATGTGCTGATCCTAAAAATTGCAAACCTGATCTTACAGGAACCCCCTTTTTTGGCAAAAACTTATAATTGTCCTAGGTGCGAAATTTATGTAATTATACTCACTTTCAAATTTCAGGATAATCCAGAAAATGCAAACAGGTTATTTTCAGTATGGAAGGAATATCCATTTAGATTTTCTGAAATTTTATATTTTAAAGATCTTATGAATAGCCTTTTTGAACACTCACTTTTTGGTATGCACATAGGTTATTTTCAATATAGATAAGATTTAATCTGTTACTCCAATATTTATTTTAGAAAGTAATTAATTTAATCTGACTATTTTAATTCATATTTTGATAAGGGTATAACAAAATAAATAAAAGAATAATTAATAATTAA
>JAHJBD010000009.1 GCA_018813725.1 Nanobdellota archaeon
ATCTCAATCTTTGGTCCTTTCTTGCCTTTCTTATGTTTAAGCTCTATCTCAATCTCATCAAGCTGTTTTATAGGGAGTTTAAGCTTCTTAAGCTTGGCTTTTGGCAGCTGAAATTCTCTTGGAGGGATTATCGGTTCTCTAATCTGTTCAATAGCTTCCTGAACCTCATTTTTAGGAGGGGACAAGGCCATCTTTTTCTTGATAAGCTTAATCTTTTGCTTTGCAATCTTTTTAACATTCTTATTTTGATCACGATTTTTCATAAGCTGCAATAATTCTTTTCTTCTTTCATGCTTGTCTTGTATAGCAGCTAACCTTTCTGCCTCTCTTTGTTCAAATATCTCTGATTCTTCGCCTGCCCTATGTTTTTGCTCGATCTGGTGGATCTTTTCACGTTCCTTTCTTGCTTTTTCAGCTAGCTCGAGCCTTAACTTATCTTCTTTTTCTTGGTCTTTTATCTTTTTGAGAGATTTTTGTTTGGCTTTATTTTCTTTTTCTTCCTGCATGCTTTTGTTTATCTTTTCTATCTCATCAAGCTTTTTTAGGACGTCTTTCCTCAATGTTTTTGATTTTAACTTGAATTCCTTGTATTTCTTACCTAGCTCTTCAATTTTTGGCCCTAGGTTAGTCTTTCCTTCTTTTACCAGCTTTTCAAATCTGGTAACTGCTGTCTTGATCCGGTCTAGTTCCTTTTCTATGTGTTTTTCATCTTTAAGATCATGTTTTACTGCTGTAAGATCCTCCTTCTTTAACTTAATCAGGTTTTTTCCTTCAACAATATTTTTGCCTTTGTGGATCTTTGTAATGTGAGTGTCTAATGCATCAGTCAGTTCAGAAATCTCTTTCTTTCTTTTTTTATCTGCTGTCTTGATCTCTTTTTGCTTCTTTTTTTCAAATTTTGATCGCTGCGATAATTCTTGTATCAATTGCTGTTTCTTTTCTTCCTCTTCTTCTTGTTTCTTTAACTCTGTTTGTCTTGCCTTTTCTTCTTTTGTTAGGTGACGCTCATGTTCTTTTTTAGCAAGTAATGCTGCTTCAATCCTTTCTTGTTTTCGCTTTTCAATATCTTGCAGTTTCTTCTTTCTTTCAATCTCTTTTGCTTTTTGTGCTTCAATCTTTGCCTGTATCTTAGCTTGTTTTTGCTTTTCTTTCTCTTGCAGTTTTTTCTTCTTTTCGAGTTCTTTTGCCTTATCTGCTTCGAGCTTTGCTTGTAACTTGGCTTGTTTTTGTTTTTCTATCTCTTCTAACTTTTTCTTCTTTTCTAGCTCTTTTGCTTTATCTGCTTCGAGCTTTGTTTGTAACTTGGCTTGTTTTTGTTTTTCTATCTCTTCTAACTTTTTCTTCTTTTCTAGCTCTTTTGCTTTCTGTGCTTCAAGCTTTTGCTTTTCTTTCTCTTGTCTTTCTTGTTCTTCTTGTCTCTTCTGCTTTTCAAGCTCTTTTCTTTTCTCTTCTTCTTCCTTAGCTTTGATCTTTTCAAGCCTTTGGATTTCGGCTTTCTCAGCTTTAAGCTTTTCTGCCTTTAGTTTTAGTTCTTCAATCTCTTTGAGTTTCTCTTGTTTTCTCTTTTCTGCTTCTTCTTTAGCCTTGAGAGCTTCCTTTGCTTTCTTCTCTTTCATCTCTGCAAGAAGCTTTTGCTTTTTGGCCTGATCAGATTCCTGCTTTGCTATCTTGTGCTTTGCTGCCTCTGTCCTCTCAAGTATATCCTTTCTTATTGTTTTTGTGACTGATTTTAAGTCAGAATATTTGTTCTTTAGCTCTTCAATCTCAATCTTGAGGTATGTCTTTTTTGTCCTTAATAGTGCATCATATATTGAAATCTTATGCTTTATCTCCTGTCGCATATCTTCAAGCTCTTTATCTGTCTTAATATCTGATAAGATTTTAGTGATCTTTTTCTCGCCCAGATTTGATGGGTCTTCAAGAGTGATTATGTGCTGGTGGATCTGTACGCTTTTAATGTATCTGCTGAGGGTCTTGATAGTTGAGAATATTTCATGCTTTCTTGCACGGTCTAGTTTTTTGACTCTTTTTGCATTGAGCTTTACATCAGTATCTTTTTCCTTTACTTCTGCTTCCTTTTCTTTCTCATCCAGTATCTTCTTTTTTATATCCTGCCTTGCCCTTAATACTTCTAGCTTTACTTTTTCCTTCTCTCTTTTTCTGGCTTCCCTTTCTTTTAATCTCTCTAGTTTTCTTTTTTCCCTTTCAATTATTGCAATCTCTCTTGCTTTGATCCGTTCTTTTAGTTTTGCTTCTTTTTCTTCTTGTTTTTGCCTTTTGAGCTTTTCTTGCCTGGCTTTTTTTAAGGCTTTTATACGTACGATATTAAGTTTTTCTTGTTCTCTTACCTTGTCTTTTTCAGTTTTCTTAAGAAGTGAAGGCGGTGGCGGCGGCGGTAAGATATCTAGCTTTTCAAGAATAAGTTCCTCTTTATTAGACTTTTTAGTACTTTTACTACTCAATCTACCACCCTCTTTTTAATGTATTCTTCAATCGATAGTATATAAATGTTTCTTTTTTCCTAAATATTTATAAACATGATAAAAAGTAGAATGTGCATGCTAGTTGAATCATTTTCAGGGATACGCGGTATTTATAGCAAGGAATTGACAGATGAAGTTGTAGCAAGGTATGGTACAGCTTATTTTGAGTTCTTAATTAGAAAAGCTGGTAAAGATCCCTTGATCGTTGTTGGTACTGACACTAGGCCTTCTGCTTTAACAGTTAAGAAAATACTTCTAAGCTGCTTTTCAAAGGTTATTGATGTAGGTTATATGCCTACGCCTGCAATTGAAAATGCTGTTAGGGAATATCATGCTGATGGTGGGGTGATAATCACTGCGTCTCACAATGAGCCTGAGTTTAATGGTTTTAAGTTCTTGGACAAAGATGGGGCTGTGCTCAGGGTTCTTGATAGCAAAGCGCTGATCAATGAGTATCATGAACTTTGCTGCTCTGAAAAAGAAGTCTGTTGGGTGGAAGATAAGCATGATGATTGTATCTTGCTATATTCTAATTTTATCCGGTCAATCGTAGGTGAGATTAAGCTTGATCTAGATGTTGTAATTGATCCAAACGGTGGAACAGGTTATGTTGCTGAAGACATTTTGAAAGGATTTGGTGTGAAAGTTATCTCAGTTAATTCAGAGGCAGGCAAGTTTGCCCATAAGGTTGAGCCAAATCAGGAGTCTTTAGCTTATCTGAAAGCTGTAATTAAGGAGAATGATGCTGACCTTGCAGCTGGATTTGACTGTGATGCAGACAGGGTAGAGCTTGTTGATAAAGAGGGTAATGTTATTTCTGGCCAGTATCTTTTAGCACTGCTTGTTGATGATGTACTCAGCAGTTTGGATAACAAAGATGTAACTGTTGTCACAAACGATGCAACATCTGGTGTAGTTAAAGAGGTTGTTTCAAAATATGGCGCTAAATTAAAAGAAGTAGAGGTTGGCGAGATAAATGTGGTTGATGAGATGCTTAAATTGAATTCTCCAATAGGGGGTGAAGGATCGAGCTCTGGCGGAATATATCCTCCTTCAAGGTGCAGGGATGGGATATTGACGTTGATTTCTGTACTGAATATCATGCAAGAAAAGGGTAAATCATTAAATGAGCTTGTTTCTGGATTACCTAAATACCATACACTTCGTGAGAAAGTTTCAATCGATCCAAAAGATCATGACAAGATCAAGAAAAAGATTGAAGCATATTATTCTAAAAAGGGTTATAGGATACAAAAAACAGGTGATATTACTGGCGGACTTAAAGCTTATGCTGATGATAAATCTTGGGTCTGGTTTAGGGCTTCTAAGACTGAAGCTGGGCAGTTTAGGGTTATTGCTGATAGTTATTCTTTAGAGAAAGCCAGGGAGTTGTTAGAAGAGGGTAAAGTAATCTTTAGAAATTGTTAATCTTCTCAATGATCTTCTCAGTCACTTCATCTGGTGTTGAAGCACCTGAGGTTATGCCTATATCAGCGGTGTACCAGTTCTCTTCTGTTGATTCTTTGTCCGAACCTACTGGTTGGAAAGTTATCTTTTCTTTGGTTATCTTGTCAGGGTTTCCATCTATATGGTAGACTTTTGCCCCTTTGTTAGCTGCAACTTTTGCTAGATTCTTTGTGTTGCTGCTGTTATAGCCGCCGATAACCAGGATTGTCTTTACATCTTGAGCTAGCTTTTCTACTGCATCCTGCCTTACTTGTGTTGCGCCGCATACAGTGTTGATCCTTTTTACATTGTCTTTGCCTAATTTTGTTTCGATCTCATCAAATACTTTGTTGACCTTGCTTCTTAACATCGTGGTCTGTGCTACTAACCCTACCTTATCTAACTTTTTGTCAGCAATATCTTCTAGACTGTGGATGACTATGTAGTTATCAGCATATGATACAGCGGCTTCTGTCTCTGGGTGCTTGGGCTTACCATAATATAATATTGTGTAGCCTTGTTTTGTGAACTCTATTATCTTGTTTATCACTGCTTTTACGCTTGGGCACGTTGTATCAATTGTCTCGCATCCGATCTTTTCAAGTACTTGTCTTGAACTTTTGCTGATACCAAATGCTGGGATGATGAAAATATCTTTAGGGGTTACATACTTTTCAATCGCTGCTTGCTCTGGCATGTTACTATACTGGCTCAAGAATATTATTCCTTTTTGTTTAAGCTCATGGTTGATTATTGGGTTATGTATCAGTTCGTCACTTAGAAATATCCTCTTTTCTGGGTTTTCTGATAATATCTTTCTAACTAAGTCTACTGCATTCTGTACACCTGCGCAAAATCCCATTTTTTCAGCTTTTTTAATCATTTTCCTAGGAATGTCTTTATCGCCTTTTCATATTCATCAAGGTCAATTATCGTATTCTTACATGGCCCTTCTGGCCTTTTGTTTGGGAGCCCGATCACTTCAATCTTTGCAACATCTTTTATGCCGGCAACTAGATCACGTTCGCATGCGACTGCGATTATTCCTTTTGGCTTAAACTCTTTGATACGGGCTCTTGCTGCTTCTCCGCCTGCCAAAGTGTAAGACTGAACTTGATATCTATTGTTTATTTCTTTGATCTTGATATGCATCTCTTTTGTCAGGCACCTTGGGAGTAGTGCTAGTATCTGGTTTGATCTTAATGATGGCTTTTTTATCTTTACAATCTTGTTGTTCAGCCTGATGAATGAATTTCCTATCTTGTCTTTACTGATGCCAAGCTTTTTTGCTAGTTTTTCAGCATAAGGAAAAATGAACAATACATTGAATATTGTCTTATCTAGGTTGAAAAGAAGGTTCTTTTTTGTTAGAAGGGATAGTGTAAGGAGGATTATCCACAATGCCATGAGCACCATTGCGCTGATGATAAGAGTTCGGATTATAACTGGAAACATGTAATTTAGGCTATTTATCCTGGGGTATATCAGGTACTCTGTAGCTAGCAGGACCAGTGAGAATATTATCATCACTCCAACTGAGACTATTAAGAATAATGCAACTGGGGCATTTGGATTCTCTCTACTTTTTCCGTCCCAATCTTTCCATTCATCTCCTAACATTCTGTCTGCCATATTGCACATAAAATCCTGTTGATATATTAAAACTTACCTTTGTTTTGCATATTTTGATTGTTAATGTATTTTGGGAGGTCCGGAAACCAAAAGGTTTCCGATACCTAGAAAAAAATCTCCGATTTTTATAGGTCCGGAAACCAAAAGGTTTCCGATACCTAGAAAAAAATCTCCGATTTTTATGGGTCCGGAAACCAAAAGGTTTCCGATACCTAGAAAAAAATCTCCGATTTTTATGGGTCCGGAAACCAAAAGGTTTCCGATACCTATCCAAAATTATGAATTTTGGGAGGTCCGGAAAAGCAAAGCTTTTCCGATACCTTTATAAACCAAAATATACATTGGGGTATATAGTGGGTGGTTGAAATGACAAGTTATGGCCAATGTAGATTTTGCAATGAGGGCGAACTTGTTATGGTGGGAAAAAAGCAGTTAGGAAACACAACCTATACTTTAGTCAAATGCAATAAATGCAATCACGAGACAGCGAAGAGGCAGGAGTGATGAGCGGACAAAAATCAGTACAAGCCATAGAAGCAGAAGGAGCAAGCGCATGCCCAGAGTGCAGGTCAAAAGATATTGTCAAGAAAGACGATGAGATATACTGCAAGAAGTGCGGTTATGTGTTTGACTAGGCATAAGTTTTTATTTCTTAGGTAGATTCTTAGATTCGTGGGATTAAACGAGATAATTGAAAGCCTGAATCTGGTTAGAGATATTGTAAAGTATGTTGTTATGCCAGATATGCCAGCTAAGGCAGAGGAAGGAGAGCTTGAAAAGAAGCTGTCAGGAGTTAAAGCTGATACTTCTGAGATTGTAAATGAGGTTTTGGTAAGCATAGTAAGAAATAAATCTACTGAGTTTAAGCTTGAATTTACTAGAAAAAAAGAACAAGATAACGATGTTGTTATCAAATATCATGAGACAGATAGTGAGCAAAGGCTAGAGATCAAAGATCGTGATAAGAAATATTCTGTTGATATAACCAAAAAAAAGTCTGTTGTTGAGGATAAGCCTTATGAATTAAATATTCTTTATGAGAGCAAGGCTTGTGAAGAAAAATGGAGCATCAATTACAAGCTTAGAGACTATCCTTCTGAGCGTGATGAATCATTGCAAGACTTTACTGGTAAGGCAGATAAAACACTGCACATAATCCCCAAGAATCTGATGGGTGGTGTTTTGGGTTTTACGTATCTTGGAGAAAATTTTATGGCACGAAGGGATGACCTGTTTGGTGATAAGGCGCTTATGGTTGATGTTCATGAAGCGATACACACACCTGACGAGTACGAGACTAGAGTTCTTACTGATTGGATGCTGGCTAAGCAGCCTATGAGATATAAGAAGTGAGTTTTAGCAGACTTTCCCGTGTTTTACAAAATATTTCTGATGATACTCTTCAGCTTTCCAAAACTCTTTTGCAGGCAGTATATTTGTCGCTAGCTTTCCTAACTCCTTTTCTTTTACCTTAAATGAATCCTCTGCTTCTTTTTTTTGCTTGTCGTTATGATAGAATATCGTTGACATATACTGTTTGCCTTTATCCACACCCTGGCCATCAACTTGTGTCGGGTCGTGCATCTTCCAGAAAATTTCAAGCAGGTGTTTGTATTCCACTTTTTTTGGGTCGTATTCAACCTGGCATACCTCTATATGGCCAGTCTTGTCAGTGCATACTTGCTCGTATTTTGGGTTTTTAACATCGCCGCCCATGTATCCTACTTCTGTCTTTGTCACACCTTTGATTTGGTCAAACTCTGCCTGAACATGCCAAAAGCAGCCTGCACCGAATGTTGCTATTTCCATATTGATTATCCTGGTTTAGGAGTTTATATAGATTACCTTTTTAAACATAAACATACTTTTTGGTGATATGACAAAAGTATATCTACAAACTCATGGGTGCAGTACTAATCTGTCTGAATCAGAGGTAATGTCAGGACTTCTGCTTAAAGCTGGGTTTAATGTAACTTTAAGTCCTGAAGAAGCAGACGTAATCATCATCAATATATGTACTGTAAAGGGGGAAGAGGTGGGTATAAGGGATATACGTAAGCTTTCTGAGTATAAAAAACCGCTGGTTATCGCAGGCTGTGTCCCAAAATACATGTTAAAGAGCATAAGGGAGGTTAGTGGTGATGCATCAATAATCACTACCCATAACATTGAAAATATTGTTGAGATAGTTGAGGAAACACTTAATGGTAATTCTGTAGAGCTCATGGTGAATAAAAGCGATATAAAGATTGGTATGCCTCGTGTTAGGAGAAACAAGGTTATTGGGATTGTCCCAATCTCATCTGGATGTCTCGGTGATTGCTCTTACTGTTCTGTTAAATTGATCAAAGGGGCGCTTAAATCATACCCACAGGACATGATAGTCAGGGAAGTTCTTGATGCAGTAAACCAAGGCTGCAAAGAGATCTGGATAACCTCTCAAGATAACGGAGCATATGGCATGGAGGATAATGACAAAAGCCAATTGCCACAGCTTATGAAAGCCATACTAGGGATCAGGCAGGATTTCAAGGTCAGGATAGGTATGATGAATCCAGAGCACCTTTGGCCTGTTATTGATGAGATGATTGAGATATACAAGAATCCAAGAGTGTTCAAATTTTTGCATATACCTGTCCAGTCTGGCAATGATGAGATACTTGAAAAGATGAACAGGAAGTATAATGTGATGCAGTTTGAGAGGATAATAGAGAGATTTAAGCAAGCCATCCCAAATATTACAATATCTACTGATCTTATTGTGGGCTTTCCAGGTGAGACAGAGGAGCAGTTTAATGATTCTTTGAATTTGGTGAGGAAAATCATGCCAGGAGTGCTGAATATATCCAGGTTTCAGCCAAGACCAAGGACAAGGGCAGCGCACATGGAAGGTCAATTACATGGAAGAGACACTAAGGAAAGGTCAAGATTGGTTACTGATATTTTTCAGAATATCTCAAGGATGAATAATGAAAGATGGCTTGGATGGAAGGGCGAGGTATTGATAGATGAGATTGGCAAGGATAACACTCTTATCGGGAGGAATTTTGCTTACAAGCCAGTCATAATCAGGTCAGTTGCAAAGCTTGGCGACAGAGTAAATGTAACTATTGAAGATATTTCAGTTTTTGACCTGCGAGGGAGAGTCATATGAGTGATGATGCTGTATTTGATGAATGCTTTTCATTGATAGGCAGGTTAGCTCTTGCGGAAGATGCAAAAAATTTAGGCGGTGTCTTGACTTATTATAATAGGTTGGTCCATCTTAAGGATCAAGTTCAGCCTGGATTGATAAGGTCAGAACTTGAAAAAGCAATCGCTGCAACAGTGCCTATATTTGATGATATCTATCATTCGCTGCAGGAACAATTTCATGCTAGATCAGATAATCCTAAGCCAAAACAACATGAGATTGCTGAGTATGTTCACAGAGGTATGGCAATCTTGGTAAAATGGTTTCCTGATAATGCTGACTATAAGTCCCTTTGTGAAGAAGCAAGGAAAGCAATATGATTTCGTTATGCCTAATAGTCAGAGATGAGGCAGAAATTCTTAGGTCATTTTTAGATAAGGTCAAGGGATACGTTGATGAGATAATCATTGTTGATACTGGGTCAAAAGATAATACTAAAGGGATAGCAAGAGAATTTACATCAAAAGTGTTTGGGTTCCATTGGTGTGATGATTTTTCTGCTGCAAGAAATTTTTCCATATCAAAAGCAAGCTGTGATTGGATATTGGCCTTGGATGCTGACGAGGTCATCTCTCAGGAAGATCTGGGCAAGATCAGGGAGATCGTCAAGAAGGGTGAATTCATGGGTTATAGATTGATCCAAGAGACATATCATAATGATAAACTAGTGTCGACTCGTGGTATCTGCAGGATATTTAAGAATCATCTGGGGATAAAATTTGTCTATCCTATCCATGAGACAGTAAGAGGATCAATAATTGCTCTTGGAGGCAAGATAGGCAAAACAGGTATTATTATCAAGAACAATTCTGAATTCTCTAATCAGAAAGATGATTACTATATATCCTTGATCAA
>JAHJBD010000080.1 GCA_018813725.1 Nanobdellota archaeon
AGGCCAAGATTCACATGGCACGGCGGAGAAAGTCCTTCTGCATTGGTACAAAAAAAGAAAGAATTCAGTTTCTAAGCCCTTTTTTTAGGAAAAGCCACAGGCTGGTATGTCATTGATATCATCGATGCTACAAACATTATCACAAAGAAAAGCATGAATGTGAATCCCCATGATGCATCTCTGGGAAAGACCCATAACCAGCTGATTATGAATCCTATCAACGAAGATAGCATGAAACTGCTTTTTAACGGAACAACATCTCTTGGAGCCATAATCTATCACCTAAAATATCCCTTATATTTATACTATATAAATTTAATCCTTAATTATGAACTTGTCCAGCGTTTTCCTTGCGTATTCACGCTTTTTCTGATGCTCAGCAAGGAAAAAATTAAGCTTCTCTATAAGGATTGCCTTAAGTTCGCCGCTCAATAATTTTCCAGACTTGTAATCATCATGGATATTTTTCAGCTTGCTATCATCATCTTCAAAGAATGTGAGCCACTGGTAAGATGTGTCAATGTCAGGGTTTCCGCCAGTTTTCCTGTGCTCTTCAACAGTGTCTTTGCCGCCTGAAAATGCATACTTATTGATCTTGTTCTTGACCTCTTTAGGCGTATCTGTGGTATAGATCGTTATTCCATTTGAAGAAGACATCTTGCCTGTCCCTTCAAGCGCTGGCAAAAATCTCTGATGTATTATTGCAGGCTTATAATATCCAAGCTTTGGCATGATATCCCTTGTTATCCTGAAATGAGGGTCTTGGTCAACTGCCAAGGGTATGAGACAAGGTATATTCTTCCCTTTCTGCACAGACGGCAAAAAGCATGGCACAGACTGCATTGACGTAAAGAATATCTGTCCAACATTATTCTCATCCTTGAATCCAAACGCAGCTTTCACAGTTGAAAATGTAAGCTTTTTGGCAACCCTAAGAGCTTGCTTGTACATTGTCTTTCCATAATCAGTATTGGCGAATATGAATGTTTTCTTTGGGTCAAACCCAAGCGCAACAATATCCAGAGCATTCTCATAAGCAAGCTTGTTTGTATCTTCAAGTGTCAAATCATTCTTGAACAAGAACTTCTCATCATCAGTCAATTGGAAATAAAGTTCAACTCCAAACTTATCCTGCAGCCACTTAGTAAACCTCCACACGGTAAGATGGCCCAGATGCACTTTTTCAGAAGGCCCTCTTCCTGTGTATAGGAAGAACTTGTTGCCCTTGTCATATTCATCCAAAAGCCAGTTTAGGTCGCGGTGGCAGAAAAATATCTTTCTTTTCAGATAAGGATGAAGCTCGCCTGCGACCTTCTCGATCCTTTTGAGGGTCTTTTCAGAAAGTGGCTCAGTGCCAAACTCTTTTATCAGCTTGTTATAGTCAATATCACCTGAAACTTCCCATGGGGTAACTGTGAATGCCATAACTCAAGAATTAGGGTTTTAATATATAAATGTTTAGTGCAATATTCGCAAAACTATATATATTTAACAAACATCCTATGATAAACTTAAGGTAAAAACATGAAAAAACTATTATTATTAATTCTAGCCGTGTTGATGGTTGGCTGTACAACAGTAGAGAAGCCCAACAAAGATGTTCTTTTCCAGGTATCAACGATCGATGCATTGCTTGCCGGTGTTTATGATGGCGAGATATCAGTAGCTGAACTCAATCAGAATGGAGACTTTGGCATAGGCACTTTTAACAGCTTGGACGGGGAGATGGTCGCTGTCGATGGCAACATATATAAGATAAGAACAGACGGCGTTGCCTATCTGATGGGCGACGAGGAAAAAACACCTTTTGCAGTGATGACTTTTTTTGAGCCAGATGAAAAAGTGTTTATGACCGGAGAGATCGACTACAATGAATTACAGGAATACCTGGATAACGCACTTGGATCAAAAAATATCTTCTATGCTTTCAGGATACAAGGCGAATTTGATTACATCAAGACAAGAAGCGTTCCCAAACAATCAAGACCATATCCTAAACTTGTTGATGCGGTTGCCAAACAAGCCATATTTGAATTTAAAGATGTAAAGGGTACTATTATCGGCTTCAGAAGCCCTGATTATGTTGATGGCATAAATGTGCCTGGTTACCATATCCATTTCATCACTGACGACAGAAAAGCTGGCGGACACCTTCTTAGTGTTCAGATGAAAGATATCACTGTTGAGGTAGACCATACAACAGACTTTTACATGACCCTGCCTAAGCAAGGTGATTTTTATGATATTGATCTGTCAGAGGACAAACAGGAAGAGCTGACAAAAGTAGAGAAGGACTAATCTGTAGTGGCTCTTTTCATCTCTGCTACAAATTTGCTAATCTCATACATCATATTTTTCTTATTATTTAAATTCTTCTCAATTATCTTTACAACAGCAGAACCGACGATAGCGCCGTCAGCTCCTGCTTTAAGCACAGACTTTACATGGTCTGGCTTTGATATGCCGAATCCTGCGCATAACGGAAGAGAAGTCTGCGGCCTTATACGTTTTAGCAATTGCAATGTATCTGTCTTTACATCTGCCCTTGCTCCGGTAACCCCCAGCCTCGCTACCACATATACAAATCCCCTTACCTTCTGTGCGATCTTTGCGAGTCTTTTATCTGACGTAAGCGGACTGACGATAAACACAGTGTCCACATTGTTCTTTCTTCCTGCTAGTATATACTCAGAAGCCTCTTCGATCGGAAGGTCTGCGATCAGCACAGAATCAACACCTGCCTTTTTAGCATCCTTATAGAAATTGTTTATACCGCGCTGGTACACAAGATTGCTGTAGACAAGAAGCCCGATAGGTATCTTATCATCAAACTTCCTGATCTCTTTGATAAACCCAAAATTCTTATCTGTATTTATATTTCTTGATAATGCCCTGATATCCGCAGCCTGTATTGTTGGTCCGTCTGCAAGCGGATCTGAGAAAGCAAACCCTAGCTCAAGCACATCAGCTCCTGCCCTGATGATGGTCTTCACTATCTCTAGACTAGTCTGATAATCTGGATCTCCGATTACTGTGAAAGGTACTAATGCTTTTTCTTTTCTCATAAAGACTTTTTTGTATCTGTTCATATCTTCATCCCCATCACACGCGCAGCCTCAACAACATCTTTGTCTCCCCTGCCTGACAGGTTGACTATCACCAATCTCTTCTTGAATCTTTTAGCATTAGATATCAGGTATCCTACTGCATGTGCACTTTCAAGGGCAGGGATTATACCTTCTTCATGGCTCAGTATCTTGAATGCGTCCAGACATTCCTTATCAGTTGCATAATAATATTCAGCCCTTTTCAATTCTCTAAGATATGCATGCTCAGGGCCTACTGCTGAATAATCCAGGCCTGCTGATACTGAATGCGTGTTATATATCTGTCCGTATCTGTCCTGTAAGACATAAGTGAAAGTTCCCTGGAATATCCCAAGCCTGCCAAGCTTCTTGTCAGCAAACCTTGCTGCATGTTTTCCGCTTTTGATGCCAAATCCTCCGGCTTCAACACCTATCAGCTTGACTTTCTTATCTTTTACAAATTCCCTGAATATGCCTATTGCGTTGCTGCCGCCGCCAACACATGCTATCACTGCATCTGGCAGCCTGCCTTCTATCTCTAAGATCTGTTTTCTTGCTTCCTTTCCTATGACTGACTGGAAATGTGCAACAATCTCAGGATAAGGTGACGGTCCAAGCACACTGCCTAGAAGATAATGAGTTGTCTTGACATTAGTGGTCCAGTCTCTTAGAGCCTCATTGATCGCATCCTTTAGGGTCTTGCTTCCTGTTTCAACAGGATTGACTTTTGCTCCAAGAAGCTTCATCCTAAATACATTAAGTTTCTGCCTTTCGATATCAACAGTGCCCATATATATCTCGCATTGCAGCCCTAATTTGGCGCATGCAGTGGCAGTCGCAACTCCATGCTGTCCAGCTCCTGTCTCAGCGATGATACGCTTCTTGCCCATCTTCTTTGCAAGCAGCGCCTGCCCTAATGCATTGTTGATCTTGTGCGCTCCAGTGTGGGCAAGATCTTCTCTTTTCAGATACACCTTGCATCCTAGCTTTTTTGACAACCTGTCAGCAAAGGATAAAGGCGTTGCCCTTCCAACATATTCTCTTAACAGTCTTTGGAATTCAGCATTAAACTTTTTATCATTCTTATATCTGCCAAAAGCCAAGGTTAGTTCTTCAACTGCAGGTACAAGTGTCTCTGGAACAAACACTCCTCCGTATTTCCCAAATCTTGTCTTCATTGCCTTACTGCCTCAATGACTTTTTTAATTTTTTTTGAATCTTTCTTGCCAGGTTTCAGTTCAACACCTGAACAGACATCAACGCCGTAAGGCTGTGCCATAAAAACGGCTTTAGCTACATTTTGTGCTGTCAAGCCTCCGCTGACAAAGAAAGGCTTATGGATATTCTTGAGAAGGTTCCAGTTAAATACTCTGCCTGTGCCTCCGTATTGACCAATAACTTTTGTGTCAAACAGCAAATAATCAGCATCAGCATATGCCTCAGCTTTTTTGATGTCTTTTGCTGTCTTTACCCGTACAGCTTTTATCACTTTTTTCTTCAGTTTTGACTTGATAGACCTTATGAAAATATTATCTTCATCACCATGCAGCTGAATGATGTCGAGGTCGCAGTAATCAGCTGTTTTTACTATCTCATCAACAGAGGAATTGACAAAAACTCCTGCTTTAAGCACATTCTTTGGTACTTTTGCGATTATCTTTTTTGCACTTTCCTTTTTGACAAACCTTGCAGACTTCTGATAAAAGTTCAGCCCGATGATGTCAGCATCTTTTGAAGCTAAACAGTCACTGGCATTAGTTATCCCGCACACCTTGATCATAGGCGTCATAAACTGATCTATCTTCCTTCCTATGTCTGTCTCTCTCATCAATGACGTACCGATAAGAACAGCATTGACTTTGCCTTTGACAGAATCAATGTCTTCCTTTGTCTCAAATCCGGATTCAGAGACAATTACCTTATTTCTTGGAACTTTATTCACTAGCCGAAGCGTAGTGTTGAGATCAATCCTTAAGCTGTCAAGGTTCCTGTTATTTATCCCTATTATTTCGGCTTTTGTGTCAAGCACATTTTTAAGCTCCTGTGAAGTGTGTACTTCCACAAGACATTCCATGTTATACTTTTTTGCAATGTCTATAAACCTGTCTATCTGGCCTTTTGTCAGTATAGCTGCTATCAGCAAGACAGCGTCAGCCCCATAATGCCTTGCTTCATATATCTGATATTCGTCAATTATAAAATCCTTCCTAAGGAGCGGCTTTTTGGTCAGAGCCCGAACCTTTGTTAGGTATTCCAGCTTGCCTTGAAAAAATTTCTCATCAGTAAGCACAGATATGGCAGACACTTTATTTGTGTCGTAAACCTTTGCGATCTCTTTTAAGTTAAAGTTTTTTCTGATCACACTTTTTGAAGGTGACCCTTTCTTGATCTCAGCAATAAGGTTTATGCCTGGCTTGGATATTGCTTTCTTAAAGTCCCTGTCAGATTTCTTCAGTTCACAAATAAAACTATTCAAGTAAGGTTTGTTAGCCAATTCTTTTCTTTTTTCAGCGATGATCTTGTCTAATATCATGAATTTGTGAACTCCACCAATTCTTTTAGTTTCTTTAGTGCATTGCCAGAATCAATAGACCGTTCAGCCATCTTTATCCCGTCTTTGATATCATTCACAATCTCGGCAGCAAATATGCCCAAAGCAGCATTGAGGACAACAACATCTCTTTTTGGCCCCTTTTCTTTGCCTTCAAGTATGCTCATTATTATCTTTTTATTCTCTTTAGGATCAGCACCTTTTATCTTGTCAAGTGCAGCCCTCTTGATCCCAAAATCTTCAGGCTTGATCTCATATGTCCTTATATGCCCTTGTATAAACTCTGATATCTTAGTTGGCCCAGTGATAGTTGCTTCGTCAAGTCCGCTGCCGTTGACAACAAGCGCATGCCTGCACCCAAGGTTGCCTAATACTTCAGCCATAGGTTCTGTCAATTTTGGGTCAAATACTCCCATAAGCTCAAACGGAGCTTCAGCAGGATTTGTCAGCGGGCCTAACACATTAAATATTGTCCTCACAGCCAATTCTTTTCTTGGTCCGATAGCATACTTCATAGCTCCATGGAATTTTGGTGCAAACATATATCCTATGCCTATCTTGCTTATGCATCTCTCGACCTGTTTTGGTTCAAGGTCTATCTTTACGCCAAGTTCAGCAAGAACATCTGCTGAGCCTGATCTTGAGCTTACGCTTTTGTTGCCGTGCTTTGCTACAGGAACTCCTGCTCCAGCAACAACGATCGCTGCAGCTGTTGAGATATTGAAAGTTCCTGTCTTATCTCCTCCAGTCCCTACAATATCTACTAGCTTTGAATGGTTCTTTGGCTTGATCTTTGCTGCTTTCTGCCTCATTACTTTTGCACATGCAGTTATCTCAGGTATTTTTTCACCTTTTATCCTGAGCGAAACAAGAAAACCTGCAATCTGGGCATCAGTAGCCTCTCCGCTCATTATCTGGTTCATCACAGCTTCTGCCTGCTCCTGTGCCAGGTCTTTGCCGTCGATAAGCATCTGGATCGCTTCTTGTATCATTTGAACATCTCCATTATATTATCGATGATCTTCCCGCCAACTGGGGTTAGCACAGATTCAGGATGGAACTGGACTCCGATCACTGGAAATTCCTTATGCCTTACAGCCATAACAACAGATTTGTCCTCAGTCCTTGCCGATACCTCAAGGCAATATGGCACTTCAACAGAACAAAGGCTATGGTATCTTCCTGCCTGGAAATTCTGTTCTATCCCGTGGAAGATGCCTTCTTTATCATGTATTATCTTTGTAGGCTTGCCGTGTATTGTCTCAGCTGCCTTGTCAACTTTTCCCCCAAAAGCTACAGTTATCGCTTGATGGCCAAGGCATACTCCAAATATCGGTATCTTCTCATGATATGTCTTGATTATCTCTATTGAATTGCCTGCCTGTTCAGGAGTTGAAGGCCCTGGTGATATCACGATCAGCTGCGGCTTAAGCTTCTTTATAACATTATCAATGGTCCTCATGTCAACATTGTTCCTGTAAACCACAACTTCGCACCCTTTTTTCTCAAATTCATCAACTAGGTTGTATGTGAATGAGTCAAAATTATCTATGAATAGGACTCTCATTTTAGACCTCCTGCCTGCTCAACAGCAGACACGCAGGCTTTAGCTTTTTTCTCAGTCTCTGAGAATTCACTCTCAGGTATTGAGTCATACACGATACCTGCTCCAGCACGGACATATGCTTTTCCACCTTTTAATCTCATTGACCTGATAACTATACATGAGTCAAAATCTCCGCTTGGCGTTAAGTAGCCTACAGACCCGCCATAAAACCCTCTTTTGTTCTTTTCAACTTCCCGTATGAGCTTCATGGCTTCGATCTTTGGAGCGCCTGTCAGTGTGCCCATGTTCATGGTTGCCATATAAGCATGGAGCGCATCTAGGTCATCTTTTAATACCCCTCTTACATTTGACACAAGATGCTGTACATGGGAATATTTTTCAACTATAAATGGCTCATCAACATACCTTGTGCCTGGCTTTGAAACCTTTGCCACATCATTTCTTGCAAGGTCGATGAGCATAGTATGCTCAGCTAATTCTTTTTGATCTATCTTCAGCTCAGCTTCATACCTTGAATCTAAGTCATGATCTAACTTGCCTTCAACAATCCCCCTTGGCTTTGTCCCTGCAATAGGCCTTATCTCAACTATCTTCTCTTCATTTCCCTGAACTCTCAAAAACATTTCAGGTGAAGAGCCCAAAAGTATACCATTGCCATTATTGATATAAAACATGTATGGGCTTGGGTTCAGGTTCTTCAGTTTATGATATATGTCTAATGGTTCAGCATTGTATGCCATGCTTATTGTCCTCGAAGGCACAACCTGGAATACGTCTCCATTGACAACATTCTGTTTTAGTTTCTCGATGATCTGGATAAATTCTTCTTTGCTTGTGTCGCTCTTGATATCCTTTGCCTTGACTGGCTTTTTCTTTACTGTCGGCATCTTCCCATCTATTGCCTTTTCATAGTTCTTGATTGTTGTTTCAACATCACTTATGATCTCCTTCCTTTTTTGATTGGTTATCAGCGCATTCACAATGATGTGGGTCTTGTCAGCTTTGTGATCTATGAGAAAAAGGTTGTCAACAAAATACATCTCATAATCTGGGTCCCCAAGCGGATCGTTCTTATTCATAGGCAAGTCTTCAAACTGGTCGATGAAATCATAAGATATCGCTCCAAAAAGTCCGCAATATGGGATGAATGGCTGCTCAGTAGGCTTGAACTTGAAAGCTATTGTACTTAGTATATCCATGTGCGTCTTAAGCTTTAATCTTTCATCTTCAGAAACAGTCCTTCTTTTTCGTGCAAGCTTTCCTTTTATCATATTTTTCTTGTAAACTGCCTTGTCACAGAATTTAAAGTCATCTTTGATCTCTTTAAGGAATATCTCTCCTTTTTTGTTCAGTGCGATAATCTCAAAATCTTCTTTATTGCCTGATATCTTAAGGCAAGGATTAGCAGTGCCAATGCTAAGTTCACCATACTTATCCACAATATCAGCAGACTCCAATAATATGCAATTCTTTTTCCTTCCATAATCTGACAGTTTTGCAAATAGGTTTATCGGATCCTCAGCTTTATCCAGGGTTTTCACTATCGGTACTATGGTTCCAAGTTTAGCTCTCTCTATCTTATCCATAACTGATTACACCCCCTGAATTATAGTTTAGAATGTGTATTTTATTTAAATTTTTTTGTTTTTTATATATCTGCGCATTATTGAAAACCTGTTTTAATACCATAAAACCTAAAATAAGCCTATATAGGGCTTCTTTTAGTGTAGCAACACTAGATTTTTTGCCTTTGACTATACAATCCCTTAGAATTCTCTTATCGGTGCCACGGACAATCACTTGTCATTTATATTACCTATAATGGAAAATTATTTATTATTTATAAAGTTATTGCCCTACATGTATAATAAAAAGATTGTCTATAAGGACAGCAAACTCAATGTATTTTGCGATAAAAAGGAATATCTTGACAAGGCTATGCAGATATTGGTTGAAAAAAGAAAGCTGATTGAAGATTACATAACAAATCATCCAAAATTTCTTGAAACATTGGAACCTTTGAAGATTAATGATGATGACCCACCGATCATCAAGGCCATGAAAAAGGCAGCAACCAGTGCAGGTGTTGGGCCGATGGCTACAGTTGCTGGCACATTAGCCGAGACCCTGGCCAAAGTAATAATTAAGCTAGGCTCAAGAAATGCGATAGTTGACAATGGCGGTGACCTTTACGTTATAACAGACCAAGAGATAACCATCGGATTATTTTCAGGCAAATATGCAAATCTTGGATTTAAGATAAAAGGCGAGATGTCAATATGCTCATCCTCAAAGATGGGCCACTCTCTTTCATTAGGTGACTGTGATCTTGCGACAATTTTCTCAATAGATGGCTCTTTGGCAGATGCTTGCGCAACAGCTTGCGCTAACATGGTCAAAAACAAAAGTGACATCAAGAAAGCGCTTGACTGGGTGAATGAAATCAAAGGTATAAAAGGCGCAATAATCATTAAAGACAGTGATATTGGTATGATCGGAGATGTTCCAGAACTGATCAAAGTGAAAGAGGTTAATGATAAGATCACTATTCATCCAATGCACTGACTAATCCTTGTGCAATAACTTCCAACCGTCTTAATGTGTTGTCTTTTCCTATCTTTTTTAACGATCTTGCGTCACCATTTGCCTTGGCAGCTTTTGCACTCAGTATTTCATCACCATCAGCATCAATCTTTATGGCATTCAATGCCCGAAGACTAAGATGTCCTGTGTACAAGATTGTGCACCCTTCAGTTAGATAACCCTCTTCAATAAGCGGGTCTAATGCAAACCTGGCAGTATCTCCAAAACAGATGATATAATCAGTGATCTCTTTAAGTTCTTTTGCCAGTCTAGCACTATTCCATTTGCCTAATATCTCAGCCAGAGTTGCCTCTGACCTTCCTGTCTTTTCATCATATTCAACCCTGCTCCATGAATTGGTGATTGTAACATCTCTTCTTGACATATGCACAGGAAACCCATAATCATTCATCAAACTGCACAATGTATCAAAATTCTTTCCAGTCGTAGCAGCAAGCGGCCGTCTTTCCATCTCTTCATATCTTCCAGGGCATGAGAATACCACAGCTGCTTCACTCTTTGCTCCTGGCTCATAATGTATCGGCATAGGTCTACAAGAACAAAATTGGTTATAAAAAGATTGACCTAAAACTTGACCTGCATGGCCTTGTAGGGACAGACTACAGCGCAGTTGCCGCAAGCGATGCATTTGGAAGCTTCAAATTCAACAATCATCGTCTTTCTGTCTGGCACTGATAAAGCTCCTGTAGGGCAATGGACAGTGCAAGCTGAACAATGGGTGCAGTTGTCTTCAATCCTCTTGATCTCCTGGCTTAAGGGCTCGGTCTTGATGCCAAGTTCTTTTAGTCTTTTCTCAGAATCTGCTATCTGCTCACTTTCACCGATAAACTCCACTATCAAGGTTCCTCGATTGTTTTCAGCATTGATGTCTGCTTTAAGGATATTGAACAGCACACCAAACTCTTTTGTCAATGAAGACATCACCGGATGATTAAACTGTTTCTCAGGAAACCTTAGTATCACTTTCTTGTTCATCTTTTTTCACCTCTTATATTTAGAGGCTTGAACTTATTAGCATCATGTTCAGGTAAAAGCTGTGCAGGTTCGCTTAACAAGAAATCTCCTTTTTTGATATCATCCTTTAAGAGGTTGGCGATCCGGACTGCTTTTGAATAGCTTGAGAGTGAAGCAGTAGGTACATCCTTTCCATTTATAGTTATTGTTCCGCTCTTCAGCTCAGCATAACTCACTTCTCCTAATACGCCTGGATCTCTGTTTGGGTAAGATGTTGCATAATCTATTATCGGTGCAGTGATGTCAGCATCAGTAGCTACAGCATTCCTAAATATATCTTCGTTTAATATTGGTATCGGAACCCCTATCCCAACGCTTAATGTAACCCCATACCCAGTCATTGATGTACCTCTGATAAACTCTGAGCTCATCTTTTTTAGGTCACCTACAACAGCGATAGTTCCAGCACCACCTTTAGGTATGCCCAGCTCATTTCTTTCAGTAATGGGAGCATGCTGTGTGCCGTTCCAATAAACATATCCTTGTGTTCCACCAAGCCAGATCCTTGTGCCAATGCCTATAGTCTTGTAATGCGGATCTTTTAGTAATGGGCTTAACTGTCCAGCGCTGCAGTAGGTTGCATTGCCAAAATTCTTTTTAAGTTTTCCAAGGTAAGTATAGATTGACTTGGTTGAAGAGTTTGTAGCAACATTGTAATTTTGATAGCCGTTCCTGGGGTTAGTCAAGATGGCTTCATTTATCTCATCAATGTTTACCCATGTCTCTATATCTTTTCTCGGATAACAGTCAGTGCCATAAGATGTTGCTTTTAACAGAACATCCTTTCCTTCAATAAGATCTTGGATTACATGCCCACCGCCATATTCAAATTTGCCTGGATACGTAGAATTTGCAGGATCATTGTCAGGTATCTGTGTTGCGCCAAGATAGACATCCACTGCTGCAAGGCCCCCATATGCTTCAACATCATTGAGCCAGCATTTCTGCATCTTGATCTTTGGTTTTGAATGGCCAAAATTAAGGAAAGCGCCTGATGAACACATAGGCCCAAAGGTTGCAGTTGTCACAACATCCACTTCCTTTGCTGCTGCTTTAAGTCCCTTTGAAGCCACTAGCTCGATAGCTTCTTCAGCAGTCAGTATCACAGCTTCTCCTTTTCTGATCTTTTCGTTAATATCTTGGTAAGTTCTCATGAGGAGGAGTGGTAAAGGCTTTATTTAAATAAATACTTGAGAGAAATATTATTATAAGAATATTCTTTAGAAGATTAATTATCTTTATCCGTAATAGCTTGGCTTCTCTTCCTTCATCTGCTTTCCGCGTGCAGCTGAGAACTGCTGTTTTAGCTCTTCATAAGCTTTTTCTACATCAGGGCTCACAGACGGGCTGACCTTTTCAAGTGCAGCTTCAAAATCTTTCATCGTAACTTCTTTTGCTTTCATGTCCTTTCTAAGAGCAAGCATAGCAGCTTCCCTGCATATGGATTCAATGTCAGCGCCAGCATAACCTTCTGTCTTTGTAGCTAACTCTTTGATATCAACATCTTTTGTGAGCGGAATATTTTTTGTATGAACTTCGAAGATCTTTTCCCTGGTATTGATATCAGGAGCAGGTGTAAGTATAATCCTGTCAAACCTTCCTGGCCTAAGAAGAGCTGGATCCACGATATCCGGCCTGTTTGTCGCAGCTATGACTACAACATCATGCATCTCTTCAAGGCCGTCAAGCTCAGTAAGTATCTGGTTTACAACCTGTTCATGCACCCTAGACTCAGAGTTCGCTCCTCTTCTTGGCGCAAGGCTGTCAACCTCGTCAAAGAATATGATTGTAGGTGAAGTCTGTCTTGCTTTCTTGAATATCTCTCTTACAGCTTTCTCAGATTCACCAACCCATTTTGACAGTAATTCAGGACCTTTGACTGATATGAAATTTGAATTTGCTTCGTTAGCCACTGCTTTTGCAAGCATTGTCTTTCCTGTTCCAGGAGCTCCGTAAAGAAGTATCCCTTTTGGTGGCTTTACTCCAAGCCTTTTGAAAGCCTCTGGAAATTTCAGCGGCCACTCAACAGCTTCTTTCAGCTCTTGTTTGACATCATCAAGCCCGCCTACATCTTCCCACTTGATGTTAGGCACTTCAACCAGCACTTCTCTTAGCGCAGATGGCCTTACTACTTTCAATGCTTCGATAAAATCCTTTTGCCTTAGCTGTAGTTTCTCAAGAAGCTCTTTAGGTATTGTCTCTTCTTCCTGAAGCTTAAGGTCAGGAAGTATCCTTCTAAGTAATATCATAGCACCTTCTTTTGCTAGCGCAGATAGGTCAGCACCGACAAAACCATGCGTAATCTTTGCGATATCCTTAAGTTTAACATCTTTTGATAAAGGCATATTTCTTGTATGGATCTTAAGTACATCAAGCCTGCCGTCAGTATCAGGAACACCAATCTCAATCTCCCTATCAAACCTTCCTGGCCTTCTTAGGGCCGGATCCAAGATGTTTGGGATGTTTGTTGCAGCGATAACCACAACCTTTCCTCTGTTCTGCAGTCCGTCCATGTTAGCAAGGAGCTGCGCTACAACTCTTCTCTCAACTTCACCTTTGGTCTCTTCCCTTTTGGATGCGATAGCATCTATCTCGTCAATAAATATGATTGATGGGGCATTCTTAACAGCCTCTTCAAACTTCTTACGGATGTTCTCTTCAGACTGGCCATAATACTTGCTCATTATCTCTGGACCGTTTATCAGTATGAAATGTGAATTTGTCTCATTAGCCACAGCCTTTGCTAGCAAGGTCTTTCCTGTGCCTGGCGGACCGTGCAGCAAAACCCCCTTTGGAGGCTCGATCCCTAATCTTTCGAAAATCTCAGGATGCTTTAAAGGAAGTTCGACCATCTCCCTGACTTTTTTTATCTCATCCCTAAGGCCGCCGATATCTTCGTAACTAACTTCAGGGACCTTATCTTCACCAACCTCAACACCCTCAGGATTAAACTCTATTGTAGTATGTTCACCTATGATAACTGGTGTATTCTTAGGCATTATGTCAGCGACAACAAACTTCAGGTCACCAAACCCAAATCCCATCGCACTTTCGTCTAATAACGAGAACACATCATCAAAGAAAGGATTATCAGTCATGGCAGTCCTTCTTCGCCTTGTTCCGCCAAGGCTTACTATATCTCCTTTGACCACAGCTCTGCCCAAAAGCCCTTGCTTAAACAGTTCAGGAGAAGCCCTTACTACAATGCCTTTTCTTGCAGGTGCAACCACCACTTTCTTTGCTTCCTTAACATCAGCCTTCTTGACTGTAACAAGTTCGCCTATGCCTGTCTTGGCATTCTTCCTGACAAGCCCATCCATCCTTATGATATTAAGTCCGATATCACCAGGATATGCCCTGTCTGCTATTGCAACAGTCAGCCTTTCACCGCTTACCTCAACAATATCCCCAACTCTGGCATCCATCTGCTGTAAGAAACTTGAATCTATCCTGACTATACCTTTGTTTACATCATCTTGTATCGCTTCAGCAACTTTGAGCTTTGTCTCTTTGTTCATATTAATCAGTACGCTTCAGTGGGTTTTATGCCCCTATTATTAAGAAAAGTAAAAAAAGATATATAAAGCTTATTTTTCCTGAGCCTTTAATTTTGGCAATGGGATTGGCGGTGGCAGATTAACCTCTTGGCTTAATATCAATGCCAGGATGTTTGCTTTGGCCAGTATTGTGTTCAGTATTGGGCTCATGATATCTGCTGGAAGCTTCTTGTCCTTTTTCCATTTCTCTTGGATCTCTTTGATCTTTGCGCCTTCTTCCATATAGGTCAGATCTCCGCCAAGCAATACCTTTCCAACTTTAGGTTCATAGCTTGAAAGGAACTCAAAGACAAACTTCAATACTGGCGGCTTATCTTTGCCTACGCTAAGTGTAGTTTCTTTCACTTCCTTTATGGAAACATTATTGCTGATGTTAATCTTCCCTTTAGCACCTTCAATCTTTTCAACTTCAATCTTATTAAATCCAAATCCTACAATTGTCATTAAGCATCACCTTTGAGAAGGTATTTTATTTGGTTTATAAACTTTGTTATAGAAGGGTTGCTATATTTTATCAACCTTATTCTTAATATATCCATAGTTTTAATAATGGCTGTATAATTATCCTGCTGACATGTATAAGCTGGTATGTTTTGATGTTGACGGAACTTTAGTAGATAATATTGCATATTCCTGGGAGCTTTTCCATAATGCTTTTGAGGTTGACATGACCAAGCGTAAAGCAGCAAAAGAAAAGTTTTATGCTGGCAAGATCACATACTCAGAATGGGCTGATCATGATATAGGGATGTGGCTTTCAAAAGGCGTGACAAGAAAAGATTTTGAGAAAGCTATGGAAAAAGGCCAGATAAAACTTATGGATGGTGCGCTTGAGACAATACAAGAGCTGAAAAGCAATGGCATGAAACTTGCTATAATCTCAGGCACAGTTTCTGTCATACTTGACTATCTTCTGCCAGACTATAAAGAGCTGTTTGATGACCATTACCTTTCACAGCTTTTCTTTGATGAAGATGGTAAATTTACAAAAGCAAATGTCACAGAGTATGACATGGCGATGAAAGCAGACGCATTAAAATTAGTGGCAAAAAAGCACAATCTAAAACTTAGCGAGTGTGTATTTATAGGCGACCATCATAATGATGTCATGATAGCAAAAGAAGCTGGACTTAGTATTGCTTTTGATCCTAAAGATGAAGAGCTAAAGAGAGTAGCTGATGTTATTATTGAAAACAAAGATCTAAGACAAGTGCTTAAGCATATCCTACCGCTGCACCAATAGCTGTAGCAACAGAACTGTTCTTTGGTATTTCTACAGGTATGTCAGAAAGTGTATTGATCCTCTCTTGGATTACCTTTCGAAACATGTTAAGCTTAGTAAGCCCGCCAGTAAGTACAATCTTCTTATGCCCGAAAGCTTTTGCTCCAAACACTGCCAATGTTCCGATACTTTGCGCAGCCATATTGATAAGCCCTAAAGCAATATCGTTCTTGTTATAATCCTTAAGCTTGCCAAAATGCGCAGCGCTTGCCTTGCTGCTCAACAATCCGATGCCTTTTGGATAGATATCTTTGATCATCAGGTCAACATTATTTATCCTGCCTTTCTCTGCCATTGATTCAAGCTGCATGACATCACTGGTGCCAATGAGAAGCTTTCCAAGCCCTTCCAAAGTCTTTCCGCCTATCGGAGTCCCACCTATGTGCTTTATCCTCTTGTCGCAAGATACCATAGCAGTGCCAGACCCGACAGAGACGACCAATGCTTTTTTAGCTCCAGAGACAAACAATCCCCCTTTTCCTATGGCTTTTATCTCATCTACTCTTTTGTATTTGTACTTAGATGCATAAGCGCCAGTAGACACAACCTTTTCAAGCTTAAACCTCTTCATTATCTTTATAGCTTCAGCAGGCTCTTTGCAACTGATCCTGTAAACAATGTCCTTTTTATCAAGGACCACTAGGTCAGTCATGCTCGATCCAAAATCAATCCCTGCTATCATTTTTCTATCAGCATATTATCGATCAGCCTTGGCTTTCCTACAAAGACTGCAAGTGCAATCAGCACCTTGCCCTCAATCTTGTCCAATTTTTTCAGGTTCTCTGAATTAACTATCTCAACATAATCTATCTTTGTGAAAGGCTGCTTTGAGATAAACTCAGTTATCTTCTCTTTGATAAATTCAGCTTCATCCTCGCCTTTATCAATAAGCTCTTTTGCCATCTTTAAGGATTGGCTAAGTGACAGTGC
>JAHJBD010000081.1 GCA_018813725.1 Nanobdellota archaeon
GACAAAAAATAAAAGAAAAAATAAGATAGGATTTATGCTTTTCCCAGTATCCTAAAGACTTTTGTACCGCATGCACCGCATGTTCCTTTAGCAGCTTTCATGCCGTTCTTCATGACAACTTCCTCAGGATTCTTAATCTCAACTTCTTTTTTGCATTTCATGCATCTTCCTTTTGGCATTTTTATTCCACCTCAAATGTTAGTTTTGATATATACAGCTATTGTTTGTTTATAAATGTTTGGATGGAAAAGGGATTTTATACTGAAAATCAAGTAGATACAATATCAAGAAGCTCCTTTATGTCCTTAATCACATAATCTGCTGATATGTCCTTTCCTTTTGGGTTGCCGTATTTTGCAAAGCAGGTTTGCATGCCAATCTTCTGTGCACCCTTCATGTCCCGCTCTGGCCTGTCACCTACCATCAGACAGTCTGCTGGCTTAAGATTGAGCATCTTAACTGCTTTTTTGAAAGGCAGGTTGCTTGGCTTTAGCCGTTTTGTATCATCATATGTGATAACAACATCGAAAAAATCACTAAGCCGCATTGATGCTAGCCTTATCCAAGCTTTTAATCTAGGTGCATCAGATACGATTGCAAGCTTGATACCTTGACCTTTAAGCTTGAGTAGAACATAATTTGTATGTGGATAGGGTTCTAGGAAACCTGACCTTACTCTCCTATAAGCTACTATTCCATTAGCAAGTATGCGATAATCAATCTTGCCTTTGACTTTCTTTAAGAATCTTTGGAATATATTGTGATCTTCCATACCATATTTGGTGAATAGCTCATAAAGGATCTCCATGCCTTTTTTCCGGTCTATCTTCAACCCTGCATCTATCATGCCGGCGATAGCTGCTTCGCAAGTGTGCACCTTCATCTCACCAAAATCAATAAGAGTATTATCCAGGTCAAAGATTATCGCTTTTATCATTATCCACACTAGGCTAGGGTAGTATAAATATGTTTTTATTTCATCGACCTCTATCCTCTGTTAAGTGCGCTTATTAATGGGTCCAGCCACCGCTATGGTAACGTGCGACAAAGACATTGGAAACTTGACTTAACATTCTGAAAAAGTTTATATAGTTATTAGAGATTATGCTTTGCATGACAGTCTTAGATAAGCTAAAGAGATTATTCTCAGGTGCAGACCCAGCTGAGAGAGTGCAGAGAGAGCTGGATGAAGAAAGCGCAATCCTCACACAGATTACAGACATCAACCAGAAGCTTAAAAACCTCCAAAAAAGGCTTGTTGAACAGAGAGCTGCTGCCAAATCACTGGGTTCTGATGCTGAAGCATTCAAAACAAACAATGCCATGATCGAGATGCTTGGCAAAAATGCGATGGTATTAGAGATCAGAAAAGGCAAACTTGAAAGAAGGCTGCAAAAGATAAAGAACAGCCAGGCTTATGATATAGGCTTGGAATTGCAAAGAGGCAGGCTTAAGCTTAAAAAGAATTAATCAAATCCAATCTATCTTTGGTTCTTTCCTTGGAAGCGCGTTTTCAGGGAACTTTATAGGATATCCAAGTGCTATTGTGGCCATCACGCGATGGTTTACAGGTATATGGAGCTTTCTCTTCATCTTCATACCTTTATTGAATACAATGTCTGCAAAACCTATCCAGCAGCTTCCTAGGCCTAATGAACGCGCGGCAATAAGTATGTTTTCATCTGCACAAGAACAGTCCTGGCAGAAGAATTCTTTGTTAGGTGCATGGATGATAATTAGAGCAGGTGCATTATAGAAGAAAAGGTCCTGGTCACTGTTTACCCGCTTTCTCATCTCGCGGACAGATTTTCTAACTTCTTGTATGAAAGATAATGGTAAGCTAAGGTTCATCAAGGAATCATACCAGCCTCTAATATCTTGGGATAATCCATCAATAACAGCCTTATCTGTAATGATCGTGAAATTCCATGGCTGTCGATTATGTGATGAAGGAGCATACTTGGCGGCTTCGATCAATTCTAGAATCACTTCTTTAGGAACAGGGTCTGGAAGGAACTTTCTTATGCTCCTTCGGTTCTTAATAGAAGATATTGTCTCATTCATAAATCAAGAAGCAGACTCTAACTTTTTAATCCTTTCTTTTATGTTACCGATCGTCTTTGTATTGTCCTGCTGGTTCAGCAAAGAGCCGCACTCAGGGCATTTGAATTCAAATTCAGTAGCTGTATCAAAATCAAGTCTAGCACAAGCTCTGCTGCATATAAAGAAAGCTCCAATATTCTTTTGTTCTTTATCTAGCTGCTCCTTAAGCTTGTCAAGCTTTTCCCTTTTCATCTTGTTTATCAATTCTTGGATCCTTTTCTTATTAAATGTCCAATAAGAAATATACCAGCCTTTCTTCCTATCTTTCTTTCTGATATAGGTCGCGATATTATGATTATGCAGCCTATACAATATATTTCGAGTGCTCTGCATATCTAACTTGGTCTTTTCTGCAATGATAAACTCAGAGATATTCTTCTTTTCCTTAAGAAATTCAACTATTGGAAGGGCGTCTTCCCCAATCACTTCTTTTACAGTATCCTCAATCTTCTTATTTGTAATAGCCATCTCTAACACTCCTTACTCAACTCACACCCCCAATAGATAGGTGACCCTTGATTCTTTTCAGTGAAAAGAATGCAAGAATCTAACTATATAAAATATATAAAACTACTACTATATAAAACTTTCGGTTTATACTACTCAAAAGAGGTTATTAGTGCTGTTTAGTATAGTATGCATGCTTGCTTGGCCTTAGCTTCTCAGCGCCTTTGCCTTTGTTCCTTAGGCCTCTGCTCTTTCTGCCAGCAGATGTTAAGCCACGTGCTGCTCTTCCTCTTTGGCTGCATATCCAGTTGATCTTTGGATCAGAGGTTATCTGCGGATGAGCCCGGTCAACCAGGATCACTTCATACCATTTATGCATTCCATCTTCTGCAACACTATAAGAATTTAAAACAGTACAGTTGATATATTGCTTGGATGCTCTTTCCTCTGCAATCTGCTGATAGCTTTTATTAAGATCAAGCCTTGGTGAAGAGTGTTTTGGCCTTTTACCCTTTTTCCATGATTTAGGGTGCATTCTTGCGCTCTTCAATACTCGCTGTCTGACCAGTACATAACCTGGTTTTGCTTTATAACCTAAAGAACGTGCTCTGTCCAATCTTGTTGGACGTTCAATCCTTTCAGTGGATTGCTCTTTTCTCCATTGGATCAGCCTAGACTTCATAAGTTCAGGCATGTTTTCTCTTGGATTTTTCCAAGCTTCTCTGATATATTTGTATACTCCCATTTTCTAGCCTCCGTTTAAAAATTAATCTTTTTGACTTCAGGTAAGCTACTACCCACATTGTCTATAGTGATAGAATTTACTGATGGTTTAAAAAGTTATTGTTTGTTTCTCTGTGATTATCTTATCTATCCTTATATCATGCTCTTCAGCAGGTAACTTATCTAATATCTGGAAATCAAAGCAGATGCCGATTGTTTTGGTGCTCAGTTTGCTCAGGAACTTGTCATAATAGCCTTTCCCAAAACCTAACCTATATCCTTGTCTATCAAAAGCTAATCCAGGAACTATCACCAAGTCAATCTTTTCAATACTGTTAATAAATGATGGTTCTTTGATTCCAAACTTGTTGGCTGAATCTAGTTCTTTGATATCTTTGATTACAGAAGCGACAATATCATTCTCTTGAACAATTGGAACAGCAACAATCTTTTCTGCAAGAGCTTCTTTTATCATTTCTAAGGTATTAACTTCATTACCAAAAGATACATAGAACAATACTGACTTTGCTTTCTGGTATTCTTTTGTCTGAAACAACTTTTGCTTGATTATTTGAGAATTTGATCTTACAAACTCTTTAGAGAGGTTATTTCTTTGATTTCTGACCTTCTCTCTTAACGAATGTTTCATCCCCTTAACTCCTTCATATGGTCAATGCGCTTTTGGATAAGCTCCATTGTGCCGATATCTTCCCTATGTGCTACTGGACCCTTGACAGAACTTACTGCATTCTCAGCAATGACTTCTGCATCTTCAAGGTCAGATGCTATACCAACAAATGCAACTGCTCTTGATCTGGACATATAGATTTCGCCTTGTTTTTCCTCAACAGAGGCAAGATAGACTTTGGCTTCTGAAGGAACATCCTTAAGGCTGATCTTCCTGCCTGAAACTGGATCTGATGGATAACCTTCAGGAACAGCGTATTTGCAGACAGTTGACTCTTCTCTAAAACTTGGAGTTATCTTATCAAGAGTGCCATCTATCACTGCTTTACAGACTTCGACAAAGTCATTCTTTAGAACTGGCAGGATGTTCATTGCTTCTGGGTCACCGAACCTAGCATTGTATTCGATCAGCTTGACACCATCTTTTGTGCAGATAAAACCACCATACATAACACCTTTGTATTTTATTCCAGTCTCTTTTTCAATAGCTTCTGCCATCTTCAGTGTTATGTTATGCGCATCCTTTAAATCCTGCACTGTCATGAATGGAAGCAATTTTCCAGTGGTGTAGGAACCCATCCCACCGGTGTTTGGACCTTTATCACCTACAAAAGCTCTTTTATGGTCTTGGACTGGAGGGAAATCAAAAAGGTTCTTTCCATCGCATAGAGACATAAGAGAGAATTCTTCGCCAATAAGCTTTTCCTCAAGCACGATTATACCATCCTTTTCAATAAGTTCTTGCGCAATCTTAAGGCCTTCTTCCTTTGTATTGAAATGATCACCTTGAACCATAACCCCTTTGCCGCCAGTAAGGCCATCTGGTTTTACGACAAAAGCATCTACTTTAGCTGCAAATTCTTTTAATCCACCTTTTGATTCAAAAACCTGGAACAATGGCATACCAGGGATATTGTATTTTTTACCTAAAAGCCTTGTGAATGCCTTTGAGGTCTCTAGCTTAGCCAGAGCTTTGACTGGACCTACTGACTTAATACCAATTGAATCTAATGCATCTACCACTCCTTCGCTTAAAGGGCCTTCTGGACCGATGATTGCAAAATCTATTGCATTTGATTCAGCGAAAGTCTTGATCTTTTCAAGGTCATTGTAATCACCAAGCTCAAAATCCTCAGAGAGTTTTGCAAGTCCAGGATGATTTGCTTTCATGTATGTGAAAAGTACAGGCTGCTGGGGACTGTTTGCCAGTGTTTCAGCTACAACATGTGTCCTTGCATCATTACCTACAACTAATATCTTCATTATACCACCCTAAAACATAGAAAGCGAGGTTTTATTTATACTTTTTGCTAAGTTGTGTAAGCTTGAGCATGTGCAGGTTTGTATCTTATTGGTGTAATCAAAAATCCCAACGGAGCAGAGCTCCGGGGTATTTTTTATCCTAAAATGTGTTACTAATAACCGATGCGGAGCATCGGGGTATGAAACCCATTTTAGAAATCAAAACCTTTATATACAATATACCAATTGAAATTTCATGGGGTGTTGTAATGTCGTGTGAAGCAAAACATGAATGCGGTGTTGCCGCAGTCAGCCTTAAAGACTCTGACAAAGCTTTGTTCTATCTCTACAAAATTCTTCTTAACCTTCAAAACCGTGGCCAGCTAAGTGCTGGAGTAACAACCTTTAATCCTCAAAGACCGCAATTGATTAACACTTACAGGAATATAGGGACTGTGAATGAAGTGTTTCGGACCAGCAACAAAGATAAAAGCATGGATATATTCAGACGGTACAGCGGCACAAAGGGTATAGGCCATGTAAGGTATGCAACGTGCGGTGCCAATGACAGATCTTATGCTCAGCCTTTTGAAAGGCATCATGGGAGGAAATGGAAGTGGTATTCTTTCTGTTTTAACGGCAACCTTGCGAACTACTCTGAATTGAAGGAAGAGCTTATCAAGAAAAAGGATTATCATATGACGCTTGATAATGATACTGAAGTGATCATGCATTATATCTCAAAAGAGTTGATTGGGGAAACCAAACCTTCTATGTCAGGCGTGTTCAGTAACCTTGCCAAGAAATTTGATGGATCATATAACATTGCATTCATCAATGGTTATGGAGACATTATCGTTACAAGAGATCCTATAGGCAACAGGCCGCTTGTGTATTCGATTGAGGATGGAAACCTACTAGTAGCATCTGAAAGCAATGCTTTAGTAAATTGCGGTGCGCATAATTTCAAGTCATTAGAACCAGGTAAGATGATCGAGGTCAATAATGGCAATGTGGAGATCAAGCAATTTGCAAAGCCACAAAAAACTGCTCATTGCATGTTTGAGTGGGTATATTTTGCAAATGTAGGATCAGTCATCGATGATAAATCAGTATATATCACAAGGACTAATCTTGGTAAAGAACTTGCAAAGCTTGAGACTGAGCAGATAACCAAAGACCATATTGTTGTTCCAGTACCTGACACTGCTAAGGCAGCTGGTGACGCTATGGCTTATGAACTTGGAATACCATCACAAGAAGGCCTTATAAGAAACCGGTTTGTCGGAAGGACATTTATTGAAGGCGTCTCAAGACAGGATAAGGTAGCAAACAAGTACACTGCAATAAAAGAGATACTTAAAGGAAAAAAGATATTATTGGTTGATGATAGCGTGGTCAGAGGAACAACCACAAAGCAGCTGGTGCAATATCTTAAGACAGTAGGCGGAGCAAAAGAGGTTCATGTAAGGGTATCATGCCCTGCGATCATCGGACCATGTTTCTATGGTATTGACATGTCATCAGTAGGAGAATTGCTTGTGCCTGCTTACTTAGGCAAGGATCAGGCTGCTGAAGCTGTGAATGAGAAAGTGTGCGCAAAGATCGCTAAGGACCTTGGCGCTGATTCAGTGATATATCAGACGATACCTGGGTTAGTTAGAAGCATTGGGCTACCTGAAAATAAACTGTGCATGGCATGCCTTAATGGTGAATATCCTACTGAATGCGGCAAAAAGCTTTACTGCCAGGCGCTGAAGAATTTTAATTCAGGAAAAAAAGAAGATAAAAGAGTTTATGAAGTTTGTTAATATTCCATAAACCCGCCACCAGATATATCCCTTTCTTCATATTTTTTAGTCATATAACTTGCTACAATGTATCCACAAACAGCTGCAGGAATTACTGTTGGTGATAACCAAATAGCACACGACCCTAGATTAGTAACAATGTCAGATATACTATCCCAATTAGCAGGTTCGGATAAAGAAGATACCCAATCACTTAAACCCTCAAATCCTAATTTATCAAACGCTTTGGCATAAATGGGTATTGTAAAAACCCCAACCATAAGACCTGCCACCCCACCAGCTACTATTCCAGCTCGAGTGTTATACCTGCGCATCTGTGCATTATGCATTTGAATAGCTTCATGGTGCGGTTCCATGTGAAAAAATAATGGAAAAGAGTTTATATAGTTTTATATTTAGGAAAACAATCCTTTGAACCAGTCAAATATCTTTACAAATACATTCTTTTTTTGCGGCTCTTTTGTAGCTTCTGGTTCAGGTGTTTGTGGGATTTCAGGTGCAGGTTGAGGAGTGACGACCGGTTCTTCTTGAACTTCAACTACTGGTTCTTCTTCCTTTTGTTCTTGTATTTTCTTTAATAACTCTTCAGTCTTCTTTGCTTCAATCTCTTCTTTTGTCGGTTCAATTATCACTTCAGTGCCAGAATATTTATTGGTTGTGAGAGATCTAACAATATCCCTGATACTTGCATCAGATGGGCTGTAGATCACCAATTGGTTTTTGTTATTTTTATTATAAAGTTTAATCAGGCCGTCTGTAAAAGTACAATCACCAGTGTAGCCCATAATATCTTTGGTTATTGTATTTAAGCAAGGGTTACCGATGGAAATGATATCTGTTGAGTAGATGTTGCTAACTTCTGAGGTTAGCTTTCCAATACCTTGAAGCGAACCTGTTGTACTCTTGCCAAGATAGTTGATGATATCAAGCTGGGCCAAAACCTGGGATGAGGTACCTTTGTCAGCAACCACAACTGATGCTGTTATCTTGCCATCCTTTACAAAAGTGTCTTCAATGTTGCTTAGGTCACTGGCTAGTACAAAGCTCGCGCAAAGTACAAGCATGATCAAGAAGATTATTTTTTTCATGTGCATATCAACCCCAATTTATTTTGTTCAATCGCTTTCTTTATCTCCATCGCTATCCTTTCACCATAAGATATTGAGTCAATGTAAAGATATCCTGAATATGGTGTGAACCTTGTGCCTGGGCTGCCTGGGATCCTCATACTAACATCAAATATAACTGGTTCCTCTTTGCCATCTTCTGCAGAGATTGCGCCTTGCAGTGCAAAAGGGCCGATAATTCCTGGTGCATGGATCTTCTTTGAAGTTGCTACAAACTTTTCACCAAGATCATATATCTTCTCAATGATTGATTCTTTGGTTGTAACAGCAAAATGGCCTGTTTCGACAAGCTTTGGCTGGACATATTTTAAAACTTCCAATTGGACGTCTGCAGGCAGTCTTAGCAATCCGTCCAGGTTTGTCTGTCTTCTTGCATCAGTGCCCATAAGCTCAAGTTCTTCTGTCAACGGGCTGTAGAAATAATTAAAGTTGACTTGCGCTCCCACAATGTATTCTTCGATCACTGCTTTTTTAAGAGCTGCTTCTGTGATGATCTTTTTCTTAATCATCTCTTGGGACTTAGCTTTGTATGATTCAAAGTTATTGCAGAAGAAAAATGCTCTTTCATAACCTCTTTTTGCTTCAGCAACCTTGACTATAGCAAGCTTATCTATCTTTTGAGGTGATGAAAAGATCTTTGGTATCCTGATACCTGCTTTTTGCATTATATGATATTGGTTATTTGGAACATCCCTTTCTTCAAGCTTAAGCATTGTCCTTGTTCCAAATATGGGGACTAAGAAATGATCTTCAATATCTTTAAAGTTGCAATATACCCAAAAATACCTGTTATGTATGAAGATGGTGTTTAGCTCCCGCAGCTTTTCCTGAACTTCTTTGTTTACTATGTCTTTAAAGTCATCTACAAGAATAATCTCGTCAACTACTCCTTTGCCGTCTCTGGACTTATAATATTGTGCATAAGTTTTTTCACGGCCTTTTTTGCAGACAGCAACTGTCCTAAACCCATTTTTTTTTGCACCTCTGCAGACATCTAATGCAGAATGTCCCCCAAGAACACCTATAGTGATGTTAGATTTGTCATAACCTTCAAGGATCTGGTCAATCTTATCCTGGTCAAGCTTGCCTGTGATCTTTTTCTTTATAATTTTTGTCTCTCTTTGCACCTCAACCTTGATGCCTTCAAAGAAATTGCTGAACAATGGTTTTTTAGGCTTAGTTATGCTTACAGAAAGAGGTTTTGTCCGTTTTACTTTTGTAGCTTTAGCAATATGTTTTTTTACTGAAATTTTTTTAGTCATCTTACCACCCCTAATAAAATATCAAATCTGTCTTATCTTCTTTTATGGCTAATTTGATCTCACTTGCTATCCTTCTGCCTGTTGACATAGGCACATCATATTTCAGCCAGGTATACGGGCTCCCATTAGTGAAAGGATTTGTACCAGCAACTATCCTTGCAGATATTTCAAAACAATAAATTTCCTGATCAGGTGTTATTACGCATTCAAGGCAGAATGGTCCGAACAAACCTGGCGGCGCAATATTTTGACTTTCTTTTACTGTGTTTTCGCCCATCTCGATTATCTTTGGAAGCAAAGATTCCCGGACTACCAGCGGCAGGTTGCCTACTATCACGTAGCTTGGGTCTATCTTTGGAAGTGCGATCTGGTCTCTTGCAGAAACTCGGCCTAAAGAATCAACATTGCTCTCATACCTCTTGTCAAAGCTCATAACCCCTAGTTCTTTTGTGATCGGAGAATAGAAATAATGGATATAACAAGGTACACCCAAGATGTATTCCTGGATTACATAGTCTTCTTCGCCAGGATGAAGCTTGATCTTCTTTGCAAAATCCCTCTTATGTTTTGCAAGGAAATACCCTGCTCCGCCACCAGCACCGTGGAACTTGACTATCACTGGCCTATCGATCTCATCTGGAGTGTTAAAGATGTGCGGCATCTTTAGCCCTGCTTTGAGCAGCCACTGCCTTTCCATTGTCCTGTTAGATTCCCAATTTAGAATTTTCTTATTACCAAAATAGGGTACTTGTAATTTTTCAACCTTGTCTGGTCCGATATAAGCGATAAAGGAAGCATGAGGTATTATGACAGCATTCTCTTTTATGAGCTGTTTTTCAACTTCAAAGAACTCATCATAACTGTTCATCATTATGATCTTATCTGCTACTGGAAACATCTTGTAAGGCTTTTCTTTGCCTTTCAAACAAACGCAGATAGTCTCAAATCCTTCGTCTTTGGCACCTTTCAATATCTGTAATGCAGAATGCGAACCTATTGTGGCTATTTTGTGTTTTACCATAGGAAATGAAAAGACTTCTAACATTTAAAGGTTTTGGTTTTTGAAGGGGGAGTATAGAGTGCTATAGAGGGAGCTAAGCAGGGTGGCTTTGGTTTTTAAGCAGCCCAAAATATTTCCTGTAATCATCAGCTATTTTCTGGTTATCTACAAGGAAGACAATCATATCATCCCATAGCACATGGGCAACCTTATTTGCGAACACCCAGATTACCATTGGGCTCTTGAATTCTTTTGGAAGGTAATGGACTTCTGAATTAGGGAGTGAGTTAAAATCAGAACCTTTGGTGTCCTCGGTGCTTAGATGATGTCTTCTAATACCTTGCTCTGCTCTTTTCTTATCCCATTCTTGGAAGTATTTAGGATGGGTCTTTGTGATTGCACTGTTTGCTCCAATCAGGTAAAGGTCTTTGTTTTCTTTCAATACCTCTTCACATAGTGAGACAATACCTTCTTTTCCGCTAAGGACCATAGTATCTTGCTTCCAAAGATGATCAAAGTATGTCCTAAAGGCATCAACAACATCTTTTCTTTGTATCAGAAAACCTATCGGTTTCTTTGACCATAACGAGATGTACAATTTATCTCCATAAAAGGTCATCTGGAGCGGAGACTTGAAATCAGGAGGAAGGAATTTTAATTCAGCAGGTTCAAGAGCAAGGTTTTCAGATAGGTGCCGCATGCTGTGGTTAAGAAGCAGATTTACTTTAATCCCTTTCTCATGCCTTTTTTTATGATAGTCTTTAAAATAGTCAGTAAGTGACGGCTCAATACCAGTATTGCCGTTAAGCACATAATACTCCTCACTTGGTTTTAAGTCTGTGAGGATATTATCAAAAAAGGTTGTTGCATCATTACCTTCAAATGCAGAGATCTTCTGGTCCCATAAAGTGTTGAAATATGCTCTGAACGAGTCAGTTGCATCTTGGTTTTCGATCCTAAAAAAGGTACGTTCATTGGGTAGGCTTATCAACGTCTTGTTGCTATAGATAAGGAATACACCAGGTGTAACAACGTTTCCAGGGAGATATCTGATATTGGTCTTTGGGATCAGTGCGAGCTCTTCTCCGACTGTCTTTGCAGCAAAGTTTAGCAATATATCAGCATGGATACGTGCCTTGGCCCTATCTTGATGAAAATTCACGATCATCCTTCTGAATTCTGGATCAAATTTGGATATACCCATGACTAATAATCTTTCACCTGGCTTTAAGATGGTGATTATATCCCTAAAAGCAGTCTTAAACCCTTTATTGCCCTTGAACACATGAGCTTCAGACTTAAGCTCCTGAAGCTTCTGGCGCAACTCAAGCTCGGGAATGATCTCTTTTAGGTCTTGTTCCTGCTGTTCAATATTCGCTTTCCTTTCTTTAACAAGATCAAGGATCCGAACTGGAGGTGCTGCTTCAAAATACTTTGTGTTTTCTTTTATCACAAAGCTTGCCAAGCCTTTGTTTATCAACCTGTCAAGGATCAGATAAACTTTGCTTGAAGAAACTTTAGACTTGTCAACAATAGGAGTTACAGTTGAGCTTCCAAGCTCGAGAAGCGCGAAGTACACTGCAATCTCGCCTTTGGTAAGGCCTATGTCTTCCAGGAGTTTTGTGTCCATATTGATGAATAAGGGTTTGAGATATATAAACCTTTCTACTTAATCCCCCTATGGGGGAGATTATACTTAAATATGTTATCCACTTTATAGTAGTTACTAAATGGGTGATTGATATGAAAAGAAGATATAACATGATTCGGGCAGTTGCAATGGCTGCTGCAGTATATGCTGGAGCAGGCGAGACAGAGACCTTGAATGTAGCAGTATTGCCATTGAATGAGAGGATTGCAGTAGTTGCAAAACAGTTGCAGAGGTACGACGATAATGGAAGATATGTTGATAAGAGGATGGCAGGATTATCATTAAGAGTTGCAGATGGAGTAAGTGTAGCAGTATTCCCTTATGAAGAATGGCAAAGAGGCCAGCTGGATACACAGATTGTTACAGGAGAGTTTGGGCTCAGCAAAAAACTTGGAAGGCTGCAGCTATCTGGTTTAGGAGGCATTGAATATGACCTTGATATGCATGAGGTTGCACAATATAGGGTACTTCTTAAGGCTGGATTGCCAATCGAATATAGGGGCTTTGTGATAATGCCGTATGTATCCAATTTTGCACAGTGGAACATTGATAGAGAGCTAGTGGAAAATGCGCCTCCTGTTGGTTTAAGCTTGTCAAAAAAAGGTATCCCTTTAGAGCTATCAGTAGAGAACGGATCAAGGCACTGGCATGCAGGGTCAAGAGCTGATGACAGCTACACTGGTGTGAGCCTAAAACTAAATGTAGGCAAAGCTATGGATTTCTTAAGAAAACCAAGCAGCCATGGGAAGAGGAGAAGGTAAATTTACTTTTTTCTTTTATATAAAATGATATAAATTAGTCTCTATTCATAACACAGCTATGAGAGTACCACTAAAGGTTATGCATAGAAGGTTTGAAGCGCTGGATGATATCCTTTACAATCTAGGTTTCTTTATTGATAAGACCAGGTTTGCTGCTGAAGCACCACCAGAGTCTGTGGATGCTGCTGCAAAGTATAACTATTTCCCAAGGAACTTGACTCAAAGTCATGCGAATAAGACTGTACCAGTTGAAACATTACAGTTTGTAACAGGAGAACTTAAAAGCCTAGAAAAGATAGTTAGCAAGTATTATTGCATTACTGAGCTATCATCATTACCAGAGGATTCTAAAGAGCAGATGATCGAAGAGATACAAGGAAGCGAACACATGAGGTATCTTAGAGGGCCTAAGGTAAAAGCTGAGGTGATCAGGGATGTTGCTAACAGCACTAACAAAGGTGAGGCGCATATCACCCGATTGTCAGCATACCTTGCAGAGAGGCTGACTGGAATGGGAATTGAGATGACTGCAAACAATGTCAGGGATGCATTAAAACCTGCATCAGGTACAAAGTGGCTTCCAAGAGAGGCTTATCATCTGGTCAAGCACCTGCCAGCACGCGTGTTTGCAAAACGTGTGCAGAGAGAAAAGCTGACTGGTAAAGTTGATCCAAAAAGATGGCTGTATGATGCAGCAGATAAGTATCAGTTCAGGTCTGTCAGGTATATGATGCTAGCTATTGCTGAAAAGACTGGACTTAATCCGACCAGCATAGATAGCATGATGTCTTACCAGACAATCCCTATGAAAATCTATAAGTGTTTTCAAGGCTGGGAGAAAGAGTTTATGAAAACAGGTGACATAGGAGATTCTTATCAGTATAGGGTTGTTCCTGTAGAGCAGTTTAGACAGCTCTTACGAGAACATGGCACTAGCCACCCCACTTATCAAAGCTTGTTCCAAACGATTTCGCCTGAAGTTGGGTTCACTGTTGAGACATTAAGAGAATACATCAGCTGTAGGCCGCCAGCTCCAAATGTATCAATGGCAGCATATCGTACTGCGCAAAGCTATATTCTTAACAACCAAAAAGTATAAATATGAAGAGGAGTAACAAAAACGCTATGGATGTTCAAACAACAATGAGAATAAACGAACTTGCTAAAGACCTTTTAACCAGAGGTATGGCAGCTTCTTCTGAAGAGGCTTACAAGATGGCTGAAGGCATAATGCAAAAACAGGTTTTACCAAACAGGCCTGAAAGCGTTGTTGTTGAGAAAAGTGAGGATAAATATAGGATGTTGATCGAGAGAGTAAGTAACAGGGTAGATGACGAACTCGATAAGATGAAGCAGCAGATGCTTATAATGATCAAGGAGATCGAAAAGAATACAGCTGTTATAGCTGAGCTGAAAAACAGGCCAGTGCAAACAGTGCATCAAGCGCCGGCAAGAAAGCCAGATGTGCAGACTGAGATCAAAGCTGAGAAAAAAGAGGAGAACCATCCAAGGCAAGGAGCATTCAAGCCAGGAGATGTTGACGTAAACAAGATTTTTTACTGCGGCAACAAGTAGTCACTGACAGCGGATAAATTCTTATCACAAATTATTTATATCAAAGCGTTAAGGTAAATCATATGGGAATCGACAAGTTCAATATGCTGGGAATTCTGGAAAGGTTCCCTATAATGTGCAGGGAAGCTCTTGGTCTTAACAAAGGACTTACAGTATCTGGCGAGATAACTTCTATTGTTGTAACGGGTATGGGTGGATCATCAATAGCAGGAGGGATGCTGCAGCTTTACCTTAAAGAATCTAAGCTGCCGATATTTATATCCAGGGGATATACTGTACCTGCTTTTGTGGACGAATACACTTTGGTTTTTGCCATATCATATTCAGGAAATACTGAAGAGACATTGAGCGCTGTACAAGATGCAAAAAACAAAAAGGCCAAGATTATAGCAATCACATCAGGAGGAGAGCTTGAGCATGAAGTAGACAAGGTAATAAAGATCCCTGCAGGTTATCAGCCAAGAGTGGCGCTACCTTACCTCTTTTTTCCGATGATAGGGGTGCTTTACAATTCAGGCTTGATAGAGGTTCGGAACTCTGACCTGAATGAGATGATGGAGATACTTAAGGACAAGCAATATTATTCTGAGACTGCTTACAAACATGCCAAAAAGATAAAAGACAAGATACCTATCATATTTTCTTCAGAAGACCTAAAAGCTGTCGGATACAGGTTTAAGACACAGATCAATGAGAATGCAAAACACCCAGCATGGGATACTGTGATACCTGAGATGAATCACAATGAGATCAATGCTTTCAGGTTCATGCCAAGGTCAAACTTTATCGCTTTCATGCTAAGGGATGAGAAAGACCATCCACGTGTGCAGAAAAGGTTTGACATCACAAGGAAGATCATCGAAGATAGGATCGATATCGAAGAGATAATGGTGAAAGGGAACTCTCTCTTGGCAAGGATGTTTTCTACAATACACCTCTGCGACATGATATCATATTATCTTGCTCTTGAGAACCGTGTAGATCCGACACCTGTTGAAGTTATTGAACGGTTCAAGGAAAGGATGAAGTAAACCTTTTATATCTATTTAACTTACCTTATATTCATGCAGCTTAAATCTATCAAGTTAGAGAATATCAGGAGTTACACTAATCAGCAAGTGAACTTCCCTGAAGGTTCTACATTATTGTCAGGGGATATCGGCTCAGGAAAGAGTTCTATACTTTTGGCGATTGAGTTTGCATTGTTCGGTGTGAAAAGAAAACATCTTCCGGGTTCTTCATTGTTAAGACATGGCGCAAAGCAGGGCTCTGTCGAACTCGGGTTTAGTATAGGTGAAAAGGAGATCATCATCAAACGATTCTTGAAGAGAGGTGCTAGCGATATCAAGCAGGAATCTGGATTTATTATCACCAATGGCATAAAAAAGGAAGGGACAGCAATAGAGCTTAAATCTGACATTATCGATATTCTTGGTTATCCTAAAGACATGGTGTCAAAAAGCCGTGACCTGGTCTATAGGTACACTGTCTATACTCCGCAGGAAGAGATGAAGCAGATACTTTTTGAGGATAAAGAGATTAGGCTTGATACCTTGCGCAAAGTGTTCAATATAGACAAGTACAAGAGGATAAGGGAAAACTGTGATGTTTATCTTAAACACCTGCGTGAGAGGATAAATCTATTGACTGGTAAGATATCTGATATTGCAGAGAAGAAAAAGCAGAAAGAGAATTATGTTATGCAGATCGATGAGATAGTGAAAAAAGTATCTAGGCTAGAACCAAGCATAAATGATATCAAAGGTAAGGTTAAGCTTAACAGAGAATTTATCTCACAGATCGAGGCTGATATCAAAGCTTTTGAAGAATTGAAAAAAGGGCTGGAACTAAAAGAGGTTGAGCTTAAGAATGTGCTTGAGCTTAGGGTAAGAAACAAGAAAGAGATTGAAGATTTGGAAACTAACATTGCAGTATTACAAAAAGACCTTTCAGGATATTCTGAATTGAAGATAGAAGATGTTAAGCCTAAAGAAGCAATTTTGCTGTCACTTCAGAAACAGATCAGGGAACTTACTACAAAGATAGGCCAGTCTGAGCTGATAATCAAACAGGCAGAGGATACTAAAAAAAAGATCTTGCAGATAGATCAGTGCCCTACATGCAAACAGGATGTAAAGATATCTCACAAGCAGATGATCGAGAGTTTTGAAAACCAAAGGATCACTTCTTCCATGAAAGCTGCTGAAGATGCTAAAATTGAGGAAGCAAGATTAAACACAGAGCTTGAAAAGATAAGGAAAGAGATTGAGGAGATTAGGAAACGTGAGTCTGAGATCAAGATAATCAAGCTCAAGAAAGATAATCTTCTGGAAAAGCAAAAAAGGGTGGAGCTGTTGTCTCTTAACATGGACAAGGTCAAGGAGAAGGTTGGCCAGATCAATCTTGAGAAGATAGAGATATCAAAGAAACTGAAGGGGGCTGGGGATCTTGAGAAGGAGTATAACCTGTTAAGATCAGAGCTTAACAAGCTTGAGCAGGAAGAAAGAAAGCTAGAGATAGAGAAAGCTGAACTTATTAAAGAGAGATCAACGCTAACCGCAATAATATCAAGGTTAGATGCAGAGCTTAAGCAAAAGGCAGATGATAAGGCTAGCCTTGAAAAGGTCAAGGAACTAAAGCACTGGCTTGAAGAACTGTTTGTGAAGCTGATGCTGGTCATGGAAAAGCATGTTATGGCACAGGTGCATGCAGAGTTTAATGAGCTGTTCCAGAAATGGTTCTCTGTTCTTATAGAGGATGAGAACATTACAGTAAGATTGGATGATGAGTTTACTCCAATGATAATGCAGAATGGGTATGAGACTGCTGTTGAGAATCTTTCAGGCGGTGAAAAGACTGCAGTTGCGCTTTCTTATAGGTTATCTTTGAATAAGGTCATCAACGATGTGATATCTAATATCAGGACTAAAGATCTGATCATTCTTGATGAACCTACTGACGGGTTTTCAACAGAGCAGCTTGATAAGATAAGAGATGTTCTTGAGGAGCTTGACATGAAGCAGGTGATCATGGTATCTCATGAGAATAAGATCGAGAGCTTTGTTGATAATGTGATACGGCTTGGTAAGAATGAGCATGTGAGTAATATCATCTAAACTTATTAACTAACCTTGAAGCAGTCCTTCTTGATATAAGCTTTGAAAGAAGCCTTGCAGCCTTCATCTTTGCACCATATACAGAGATGTTCTTTTTTTTCTTAGCATCTTTTAAGGCTAATCTGACTACATCTTTTGCCTTGGCTTTTTTCTGAAGATGTCTTGATCTTCCAGAGCGCAGGTGAAACTCTGTTTCTACAGGACCAGGGCAGACTGCAATAGAATGGATGCCTTTGAGTTCTTCATTAATGGAGTTGCTGAAAGATAATACAAATGCTTTTGTCGCAGCATAGATAGAGAATGAAGGCATCGGTGCAAATCCTGCGATTGATGCGATGTTGATTATGGTTGAGCCTTTGCGCATGAAAGGCAAGCAATTATGTGTAAGTTCGACCAATGCCCTGACATTAAGGTCAATCATATTTAACTGCTCATTTAAGGATATGTCTTTAAAATCACCTACCTTGCCAAACCCTGCGTTGTTCACAAGGTATCTGATGTTTGGCTTTTCTGTCCTTATCTTGTCAATAAGAATATTTAAGCTCTCAGTAAGGTCACACTGGATCAGAACTGACCTTGTCTTAAGATGGTTAGATAGTTCAAGAAGCCTGTCTTTTCTCCTGGCAACAAGCCATAGCTCATCAAGATGATAATTGTCAATCTGTCTTGCAAATTCTTTTCCAAGCCCTGCAGAAGCGCCTGTTATTATTGCAATGTTCATGGACTAAAGAAACGGATTATCGTATAAATAGTTATGGCTGATATTTGGTTCTTGGATAGGCATATGAGATTTTATGCACTAAAAACAATAATTTAAAATAACGATGTGGGTTTGCTTTTAGATAATGGGGCTGTAGTGTAGCTTGGACATGAGACAATCATGGAGCAACTATCACTCAAGCTCGGGGTTCGTAGAAGTAGAGATGCCATATATCCCTAATTATGAAACGGACAGCTTGCAACCGGAGTTCGAATCTCCGCAGCCCCATTTCTTCTATGAATTACATTTCACTACTTAAAAAGAAAGATTTAAATATAAGTAAAGGGTATTAAATTAGGTGGGATTATGAATAAAAAATTTAGTATATATCTGATATTGATGCTTGTCGCTTCTGTTCCTGCTTTTGGTTTTGAGGTTTCTACTGAACCGATCACTGATAAGATCACTCTTGAAGAGGTTGCTGAGTATAAGCTTACTATCACAAATACTGCAGTGAATGAACAAAAGTTCAATATAAGAACTATTGATTTTCCGCTGTGGGATGTATATACAAAGCCAGTTGTCAATCCAATAACTGTTGATGTTCTACCCTCTGAAAGTGAAAGTGTAACTCTCTTCGTTGATCCATTGCATATAACAAGCATAGGCGGTTATGATGTGAATGTTA
>JAHJBD010000082.1 GCA_018813725.1 Nanobdellota archaeon
CCTATGCTTCCAGGAAGAGAGTATCTCACATTTGATCCTACTAATTATCGCTCAAAGTATGAGTATAGGGCTTCATGGCTCATAAATCCTGGATGTGATATTGATATGTACAAAGTTGAGCTTGCTTGCGTATCTTCCAAGGAGCGTGATACTAGACCTGGTGTTAATTGTGAAAAGCAAAAATCACTTGATGGAAGCAATTGTGACTGCCTTGATTTAGAACATGAAGAGGTGCACCCATGGTTTCAGGGTAAGTCGCTGACACAGAACCAGCTTGAGGATACTGATCATCATGATATTGTTACTGCGCCTTACAGGTATGATCATCTTAAGTTTACATTAAGAGCTGATAGGAGCATTGTTACTGGCGGGGATGTTTCTAAATGTTTCCCAGATGGTCATGAGGATGGAGTGTTTTATTTCCCAATAACTGATTATTCTGCAAGGGACATTACATCATGCAAGGTATTGATTGACGGAACGTTTGACTGCTCACAAGCTGCATCGTTCTTCTATGAGAACGGTCTTGCTGAGATTAAAGGTGTTCAGATAGGATCAGGAAGCTCGTCTTGGCAGGCGCACGTAAAGACAGATTCAGATCCTGAAGGAAGGACTATCTATGTTGGGCAGCCAGTTAATGCTAATGTTAAGGTGTATAAGGATGAAAAGGCACAATGCTTGGTATATTGGCTTAAGGATGCAGCTAATAAGGATAATGAGGTTACAACAAGAAGAGCTATTACACTTAAACAGGGAGAGAGTGGAGAGCTTGAGAAACAGCTTGGAAATGTGCTTGGGAGGGATGTTACAAGTGGCGATGTGACTGATACACCTGGTAAATTAACCTTTACTGAACTGGTCAATGGAGAGAATAAGAAGTACGATGTGATACCTGGACTTACTTTTGGCAGTTTGCAAGGCAGCCAAAACATACTTGAGCAAAGACCAGTATATTTTGTATTCCATGATATTAATGGAGATGGAAGGTTAAATCTGGAAGAGGATAGGTATTCTATAGGTGAGAATGGTGCATTAAAAGAGTTTAAGAATAATGATATTTATGAGATAGATCTTGGATATGGAGTTAAGATCCCTGTGCTTGTCTCTACAGGTATGCCTTTTACAACCAATGGCGGCCAGAGAGGGTTTACAGTGACTGTAGAGGTTACTACAACTAGTCAGAAGACATTGAACAAAAAATGGTACTTGCATATCGACCTAAGGCATCCTGGAAGTACATTGAGCTGTGATGATATGCGGGGTCAGGAGTATGATGACCAGGTAATCACAACAGGAGGAAATAGGCAGATGTATGATATTCCAATCTATCTATCAACTGATGCTCCAGTAACTGGGGCCTGCAAGGTAGGCGGTCATCTAAAACAGGAAGAGCCTTGCATCTGCGGTTCAGGTGCTGATAAAAACTGTGGAGTTGGAAATACTGTCAATGTTGACAAGAATTATTGCTATGATGATAATGATGATGATACTGCGGTAAGCTGTCATGCAACACCTGCCTGTGAACTGAATAAGGATATAACATCGGTTAATTTCTGTAATTGTGACCTTAAGGATGATGTTGTTGATTGTGGAAAAGAAGGCGCTTCTGTTAATACACCTCACTACTGCAAAGATAATGGTGGAGCTGCAACAGGAAGCCATAACTGGGAATGCAAGCCAACAGGCGCTCCAAAGACTGATAATAGCCCTATCGGTGCAAGTGATATTCAGATATATATCGGTAATAATCTTGTCACCACAGCAGTAACTCAAGATCAGGTGGCAAATATCAAGCCTTTTGTCTACCAGACACCTGAAAGAAACCTTATAGTAATCATCAATGATGTAATAACCGATGATGAAAAAAATAGGGTTCAAGAGAAGGTGCAGATAAGGATGGGCGCTTTTGGTGTAAGAACAGCCACTTATCAAGCGTCTGGAAATAACAGGCATGGTTATACAACTCAGGAAAACTTAAAGCTTGAAGATCAAACCATCTATGTTGATGTTTATGATACTATAAATGGTCAATGGATCAATACAGGTACTATGGTTGTACAAATTACAGTCCAGCAGCAGCCAGCAACACCATGAAACAACATATTCTAAGCACGATAAAACTCATAAAGAAGAATAAAGGTATCTTTGCTATAGCCTTGCTCTTGCAGCTGATATTCTTTTCATCGCTTGCAGTTGCGTCATTTGGCATGCTTATCCCGTTCACAGACAAGGCAAAGAATATCTTTGAGTATATACAGAATGTCAAGATGGACACTACTGATGAATTTACTCAGTTCGGAGACGATCCGTTGGCGTTTTATCATGATTTTAAGGATGCGCAGAAATATCTGCAGGTGTTTGGCCTGACAGTTGTTATCATACTGCTTACAGTGAATAACATGATATGGGCTCTTGCGCGGCATATACATGATAAGATGAAGCCAAAGGAGTTCTTTAAGTACCTCTTGAACTTTATAATTATCAAAATATCAGCGCTTGCCATACTTGTATTCCTGTTTGCTGAGTTGTTCAAAGCTCTGCTTGATGGCATATTTGTAAAGGAGATATTCATATCGTTGCTAATAGCAATAGTGTTCTATCTGATGTTTGTATTTATCGCTGCAACTGGAAAAGAAAAGATAATGGACATAATTGACAGGGGGCTTAAGAAATTGTTGAACTGGCGCGTCTTGTTTGCGATTGTTATCAATCTCTTCCTGCTGTGCGCATCCTGGGCACTTTTCTTTAAGCTTGGAGAGCTTAGCCTTATCATAGTATTTATCTTAGTGTTATTATTGACTTTTGTCTATAGCTGGACCAAGATATTCTTGATCAGTGTCTTAAAAGCTTAATCAGAATCAGAGTTATCATTACTATCATCAGGTTCACCTTCACTGTCATCTTCAGTTGCTTTTTTGTCATCACTATCTTTAGCTGTGTGTGCACGACTGTCTTTGGCTGATCGTGCCTTGTTCTCATCATCAAGGTCATCTACCTTAGAAGCAAGGTAATCTTCAACCTCTTCGCCTTCTTCAATAGCTTCTTTTATGCATCTTGCCACATAATCTTCTGCTTCTTCCTTACTCATGTGCTTTCTGCATGCTGCAACTGCTCCAGAATATACTTGGGCAACATTTGCTATCTCATAGTCCATCTCCCTTGCCCATCTTTGATATCTGTCTTTATCTTTGCCTTTTTGTGCTTTTTCCTTGTATAATTTTCTCATGGCTTCCCTAACTTCTATCTCTTCCTGGATTACCTGCCAGTTATGTTTCATGTCAGGCAGATTATTACGCATGATATGGAGTATCTCTTCAAATACTATCCTTTCAAGAATATCTTGCTCTTTAAGGCTAGTCTCGTCAAGATAACGCTTAGCTTCATTATTCCTTAAATCCTCATAGAAATTATTCATCGTCCTTTCAAGGCTGTATGATCCGTCTGATAAAAGTCGTGCCTGTGCCCATGCAGATGGCTCATCTACAATGGCAAGATAAGAGATGTTTGGCATTTTCTCTGCAAGTTTATCGTACATAAGCAAAAGGTCTTGTCCGTCTTCGCCAAGCATGGTATTTCTCACAGACTGTCTCCATTCTTCAATCATAGAAAATGCATTTCCAATCCTGTACGGTCCTAACCCTGTTGCTAGGATCGATTTGTCAGCTTTATATTTTCCAGTAGTAGGCTCAGCTGCATAGCAAAATGGCTCTCTTGCTTCAAATTCGTAGAAAGGATGCGGTGCCATCCATGCGTTCATATGGCTTGTTAAATCATCATACCTAAGCTGGATACGTCCATCACCGCCCTGCGCCTTGTCAATCGCGCCGATGCCAGGCGTCTGCATTTCTGCCAGGGGGATATCTGGATTATATGCTGGGTTTAGTATTACCATTTACCACTATAAAGTAACTACAATAGTATATAAATCTTTCGGTTTTGAGACATAGAAAACCTTATAAATAAGGCTATGAGAATATACACTAATGGTTGGTAAAAGTGTCACATTCAAGGATAGGACTGTTGTTGGCCTAACTGAGAATATTATTATAATTGGCGGTGTTAAGACCAAGACGATAGCCAGGATTGACAGTGGGGCTACAAAAAGCAGTATTGACAGCCTGTTTGCTTCAGAATTGAAGCTTGGGCCTGTGCTTGAGACAAAGATGGTCAAGAGCGCTTCAGGAAACAAGATGAGGCCTGTGATCGAGGCCAAGATAAAGATCAAAGGCAAGGAGATCCAAGCCCGTTTTACGCTTGCTGATAGAAGCCATATGAAGTTTAAGGTCTTGATCGGCCAGAATATACTTAAAGAAAATTTTTTGATCGACCCTATGAAAAAATAAGGAGTACAGATGAAAGCAGCCATAATCTCATTAAAAAGTACAAGTTCACAGATGATAGCTAAAGCTATGAGCAAATATTTTGATCAGGTTGACAATATTGATCTTAGGGGCGTTGAAGTGAACCTAGAGAGTGACAAGATCACTGTATTGTGCAATGGCGAGCCTTTGGGTAAATATGACTGTGTTTTTGCCCGCGGGTCTTATAGGTATAATCCCCTGCTGAGATCGATCGCAGTTGCGCTTAAAGGAA
>JAHJBD010000083.1 GCA_018813725.1 Nanobdellota archaeon
ATCAAAAGGCGACGGCATAGCGATCTGGACAAAAGATAAAAGGATTGGCTTTAAGGTGCATGAATCAGCAGAAGCAGGAGCAGTGATCTATCTTGAAAAGCCTGACGGCCCTGTCTATCTTACCTCTTCAGCTAAGATGGATGTGCTTTTAGGTGATAAGATCGTTGCAACAGAACACAAGTTAAATCTGAAGAAAATTATCCTTCCAGAACAAAAGGAAAGACCAAACAAAGACTCTAGGAAGATATTTGTAAAATGCTACACTAAAAACTCAGCATTAGAATCAGACAAAGCAGACATTGTCTATTATGACATATTTAAAGATGATTGCAAGGAAGTAAGACAAAACTTAAAGCATGCAAAGTTTTTTGTCTACACTCCAAGGATAGTTGATGATCTGCAGATAGAAAAGATCACAAAAAAGATCAATCAGCTAAAGCCAGATGGTGTGCTGGTCGGTAACAGGGGCTTTCTGCCTTTCTTAAAAGACTACACATGGCACCTTGACTATTCTTTTAACATATTCAATGACATCGATATCAACTCATATGACGCGTTACCGATAGTATCACCTGAACTTAGCCTTAGAGAGATAAATGATCTTCATAGCAAGAATATCATAGTGTTGGTACATGGTGACATAATCTTGATGAGCACAAACGAACCCATAAAAGCGCCTGAACTTATTGATGAAGAAGGAAGGCATTTTCAGGTAAGGCAAAACCACGGCATCAATGAGATACTAAACTGCAAACCACTAGGCCTTTTCAACCAGGTAAAACAGCTTAAAGATATAAAATATTTCTATATAGACACAAAACAGCCAAAGAAATACATCAACATCTACAGGGATATTCTAGATGATAAGCTAGTGGATGATAAGAAATTAAAGAAAGGGCACACTACTGGTAATTTCTCAACAGGAGTCTATTGAACACTAACCATCTGATAATTCTCATTATGAATAAGCTTCTTTACCTTTTCCATGTCAGCGTTTCCATAAACTTTCCATAGGATACCTTTTTCCATTGACTTTATCTCAGTCAAACCTAATCTCTCACGTAATGTGTTCAAAAGCCCATGCCCTGATTCAATGTCCTGCACCAATAAGCTTACACCTTCATCTTTCTCAAGAATATCGACTGCTTTGTGCTTGTTAGCATTGACCAATACATCTGTTTTTTTGGCTTTCTCAAGAAAACCTTCAGCAGGGTCTACATCAAAACTAAAGTATTCATACCTCTCAAGCTTTTCAACATTAGCTCCCATCTTCTCAAGCGTGTGAAACGCAGTGATAGCAGTAGTATCAGGTATTACAAGCTTGACAAATAATTCAACTTTTACCATCTGGTCATCGCCTTTAGTATCTTAGCTGCAGGTGCTAGTGATTCACAATCTGTAAACTCTCCTTTAAACTCCGGTACCTGCCTGTTCCATGTTCCTCTCTCAGGGTGAGGCATTATCGCCATGACATTTCCTTCTTTGTTGCATATCGCAGCAATATTAAGCTCAGATGAGTTTGGATTGACATCATATGAATTTCTAACGTCGCCAGAAGCGTCTGAATAGACAAAAGCTATCTGATCATTTTTCTTAAGTTCTTCTAGAAGCGCTTTGTCCTTTGTTGTAAACCTTCCTTCACCATGCGCAATAGGTATCGGTATTACCTCTCCATAATTTAGCTGAGTATTAAACTTGCATAATCTTGAATTGCTCTTGATATGCACCCATGTGCAATAAAATCCATTTGGATAATCTCTGATGTTCGGTGCCAAAGCCATCTGCACCTTGTCTTTAAGACCAGGGATGATACCGCTTTCAACAAGGACCTGTGCACCATTGCATATCCCGATTACTGGCTTACCTTTCTTTGCCTCCTCTTTTATCTTAAGCATCAAAGGATCCTGAGCAGCTATCGCTCCAGCCCTTATCCTGTCTTCATAAGCCCATCCTCCAGGGATAAGGTAACCGTCGTACTGGGATATGTCTTTGTCAGTGTTCCATCTTATGATCTCAGCTGACAATCCCACAGCTTCCAAAGCACGTTTGCTTTCATTCTCACAATTGTTTCCTGGAAACATCACAACTGCAATCTTCATCTGTTAAAATTCACCTCGTGAATTTTCACACTGAAAATCTATGATTTTCATTTCATGGCCTCCACAAATCCAGTTGTCCATGCTCGTCTCAGATCTTCGACATGTATTGTAACATTATCGATCACAAGCTTATCCTGTTTGGTTGTAGTACCAAGCTCGATCATCTCAACCTTGTACTTATCCATTATCTTTTTTACCTTATCAACATCATTAGCATTCACTTCAAACACAAATCCAGAGCTTTCAGAGAACATTATCTTATCATTTCTCAATTCAGAAAATCCTAAGCTTATCTCAGCACCTATTTTTCCGTCAGCTTCTCCACCAAGTATCATCTCGCTTACTGCTGCAGCCATCCCTCCATCAGATATATCATGGCAGCTTAATAGCAGCCTTTCATTGATAGCGTCTATGACAGCATAGATCCTTGCCCTTTCTTTCTCATATTCGACTTTAGGAACATTCTTTCCAAGCTCACCATGGTTCTCATAATAAACAGAGCCCCCAAGCTCATCCTTTCTTTCGCCTATCATAAAGAGCTTTGAACCAGGCTTTTTGATCTTCATTGTTATCGCTTTTGAATAATCTGGTAAAACTCCAACACAAGCGATTATTGCCGATGGGTCAACAGACTTTCCAGCAGCACTTTCATTATAGAACGAAACATTTCCTGATACAAACGGGCAAGGATCTTTAGTTCCTTTGACAAAAAGGTTCTCAGCAGCTTCTTTCTCTCCCTTCACGCCTTCATAAAAATCATTGAACGCTGTAGGGACCTCAGGATTGCCATAGTTTAAGCAGTCAGTCATCCCAGAAGGAACAGATCCGACAGCCGCAACATTTCTCATTGATTCAGCAACAGCGTTTGCAGCGCCCCAAAACGAGCTTATCCTTGAATACCTTGGGTTGCAATCCACAGACAATGCATATCCTATGGATGACCCTGGGATCGGAGCCTGCACACCTGCATCAGCTTGGCCAGGCCTTATCACAGCAAGACCTTGAACCTCTGTATCGTAATGTTTGAACACAAGCGCTTTTGAAGCGACATTCGGATGCTTTAGAATATCGATTATCTCTTTTGAATAATCTTCAGGCTCAGGAAGATCAGGCTCAACAAGTTCTTTTTTTCCTGCCACTTTTTCCCGTTCATATCTTATGCCTTCAGTTACAACATCTATCGGAACATTACAAATTATCTTACCTTCTGCTTTGATTACATAATCCTTTTTCTTGGTGACCTTGCCTATTGCAGAAGCCCTTGCTCCCTCAGCAACATTAGGGAGCTCAAACTCCTTGTTGTATATCTCCAGTATCCTTGGTGTAAATGACGGCGGCGATATCCATGTAAATCTCTCCTGCGTCTCAGAACAAGCTGTGACAAATGGTGGTATCTTCATAGAAACATGTATCTTATCGATATCAAGTTCTGCCCCATAACCTCCTGACTGGCAAAGCTCAGATGAAGCGCACATTATGCCTCCTGCTCCCATATCCTTAAAACCTAAGGTTATCCCTTTTTCTCTTGCTTCTTTAAACACAGCTTCAGTCGCCCTAATGACCACATTCTTAAGGAATGGATCAGGCACCTGTACAGCTCCCTTGTTTGCCTCAGCGTCTTCTTCATCCAATACTAATGATGCGAAAGCAGCTCCGCCAAATCCGCTGTTATCAGTTGCTTTTCCTATAACAACAATATCATACCCTTCAGAATCTTCTGGCGCAGCAGAATGTATGATGTCTTTTTCTTTTATAATGCCGCACGCTACAACATTTACAAGACAGTTATCATCAAATGTATCA